>JAFIHP010000221.1 GCA_017849335.1 Actinomycetales bacterium
AAGTCGAGCGTGGCCCGGGCAGTCGCCACCGCTCGGAGGTGGAGCTACCTGGACACCGGCGCGATGTACCGCACCGTGACCGTCGCCGTCCTCGACGCCGGGGTCCCGCTGGACGACGCGGCCGGGATCGCCGAAGCCGTCGACGGTGCCGATGTCCGCATCTCCACCGACCCGGCCAGCGTCCACGTGCACCTGGGAGAGCAGGACGTCACCGAGCGGATCCGCGGCCCGCAGGTCACCGCGGCGGTCTCGGCCGTGAGCGCCGTCCCCGCGGTACGGGAGGTCCTGGTCGCCCGGCAGCGGGAGGCGGTGGGCGCCGCTGGCGCCGGGATCGTCGTAGAGGGCCGCGACATCGGCACGGTGGTCCTGCCCGCGGCGACCCTGAAGGTCTTCCTGACCGCCGATCCCGCCGCCCGTGCCGCCAGGCGCGCGGCCGAGCACGGCGAGTCGCACCGCGCCCAGGTCGTTCAGGCGGCGCTGGAACGCCGAGACACCGCCGACAGCGAACGGACCCATTCCCCACTGCGCACGGCGGACGACGCGGGCGTCATCGACACGACCGACCTGACGCTCGACGAGGTGATCGCCCGGGTACTGGCCTTGGTCGACGCCGCCGCCCCGGCATGAACGGCACGGCCAACGCGCGCAACGTCGCCGCGCTGCTCAGCCGGGTCTGGGACGTCCGGGTCGGCGCCGGACAGCTCGTCCCGCACGACGGGCCGGTGCTGCTCGCGGCGAACCACACCGGTCTGCTCGACGGGCCGATCCTGGTCGCGCACGCGCCACGGCCGGTGCGCATGCTGGCCAAGCAGGCGCTCTTCACCGGCGTCCTCGGCCGGCTGCTGCGGACCGCGGGTCAGATCCCCCTGCAGTACGAGGGTCCGGACCGGTCGGCCCTGCAGGAGGCGTTGCGGGTCCTCGGCGCCGGGCAGGCGGTGGGCATCTTCCCGGAGGCACACCGTGGGCACGGCGACGTCGCCCACGTCCGGCACGGTGTCGCGTATCTGGCCGCCCGCTCCGGAGCGCCGGTCGTCCCCGTCGCGATCCTCGGCACCCGGGCGGACGGGGCGTCGTACGACGCCGTGCCGCCGCCGCGGACCCGGATCGACCTCGTATTCGGCGAGCCCTACCGCACCGGTGCCGTCGACGCGCGCAATCGTCAGGCAGTGGCCGGCCTGGCCGAACGGCTGCGTCAGTGCCTCGCCGACCATGTGGCGTACGCCAGCCTGAGCACCGGCCAGCGGCTGCCCGCCCCGCCGGCCCGGCACGCGGCATGAACACCTGCCGGATGATCAAGTCCCTCGATCCTGCAACGAGAATGTGGGCGGAATGTCTGGTCGTTCCTGTCCCACGATCAAGGAGTACGGCGTGAGCACGGACGAGCCGGGGTACGAGGACGGCGACCTCGAGGCCGACCTCGGCGATCTCGCCGACGACGAGGTCACCGAGGAGGCCCTGCGGGTCCTCGGCTACGTGCCAGAAGACTTCGCGTACGCCGAGGACGAGCCCCTCGGGCGCAAGGCTCTGCCGGTCGTCGCCGTCGTCGGCCGGCCCAACGTGGGCAAGTCCACCCTCGTGAACCGGGTGATCGGTCGGCGAGAGGCCGTCGTGCAGGACCTGCCCGGCGTCACCCGTGATCGCGTGACATATGAGACCTATTGGGGCGGAAGGGACTTCCTGATCGTCGACACCGGCGGCTGGGAACAACGGACCACCGGCATGGCCTCCGACGTGGCGGCACAGGCCGAGCGGGCGATGCGCGAGGCCGACGTGGTCGTCCTGGTGGTCGACGCGACGGTCGGGGTCACCGACACCGACGAGGCGGTCGTACGGGTCCTGCGCCGCGGTGGGAAGCCGGTGGTCCTGGCCGCGAACAAGGTCGACGACGAACGCGGCGAGGCCGATGCCGCCGCGCTGTGGGCGCTCGGGCTGGGCGAGCCGCACCCGGTCTCGGCCACCCACGGCCGTGGTTCGGGCGACCTGCTCGACGCGGTCGCCCGGCTGCTGCCCGAGGAGGGGAGTGGCCGGGCCGTGCCTCTGGGCCCGCGCCGGGTGGCTCTGCTGGGTCGGCCCAACGTGGGCAAGTCCAGCCTGCTCAACCAGCTCGCGGGGGAGAGCCGGGTCGTCGTCGACAGCGTGGCAGGAACGACGGTCGATCCCGTCGACGAGCTGGTCGAGCTCGACGGCCGCGGGTGGCTGTTCGTCGACACCGCCGGCATCCGCAAGCGGGTCAAGGAGGCCAGCGGCGCCGAGTTCTATGCCTCGTTGCGCACCCGTACCGCGCTCGACAAGGCGGAGGTCGCGGTCGTCCTCCTGGAGGCCAACGAGACCCTCGCCGAGCAGGACCTGCGGATCCTGACCATGGTCGTCGAGGCGGGCCGGGCGCTCGTCCTCGCCTTCAACAAGTGGGACCTCGTCGACGAGGAACGCCGTCGCTACCTCGAGCGGGAGATCGAGCAGGAC
Organism: Actinomycetales bacterium; assembly: GCA_017849335.1. Classification (GTDB taxonomy): domain Bacteria; phylum Actinomycetota; class Actinomycetes; order S36-B12; family S36-B12; genus UBA10649. The sequence goes on from JAFIHP010000221.1 coordinate 2,464, forward strand.
CTCACCTTCGTCCGCTGGGCTCCACGGGTCAACGTCAGCGCGCGGACCGGCTGGCACACCCACCGTCTGGTACCGGCCCTCGAGACGGCCCTGGCCGGCTGGGAGACCCGCGTACCGACCGGTGTGCTCAACCAGTTCGTGAAGGACCTGGTCGCCGCCCACCCGCACCCGGTCCGCGGCGGCAAGCAGCCCAAGATCCTCTTCGCCACCCAGGCTGCCGTACGGCCTCCCACGTTCGTGCTCTTCACCTCCGGCTTCCTGGAGGCCGGCTACCGGCGCTTCGTGGAGCGTCGGCTGCGTGAGGAGTACGGCTTCGACGGCAGCCCGCTGCGGCTCAACCTGCGGGTCCGCACCCGCAAGGGCCGCGCCGACCGTCGATAGGCGGCGATGGGGTAAGGTTCCGGAGGCTCGTTCGCGGGCCGGCGGGCTGTGGCGCAGCTTGGTAGCGCACTTGACTGGGGGTCAAGGGGTCGCAGGTTCAAATCCTGTCAGCCCGACCATTGTTTTCTCCTCTGACAACAGAGGCCATCTCGAATCGCGAGAATCGCTGCACCATCGCAGTGCGCCAATTCTCGTGCCCAT
>JAFIHP010000222.1 GCA_017849335.1 Actinomycetales bacterium
CCGACCCCGCCCGGCGACACTTCGCCGAGGATCATGTTCGCGGTCGCCGTCACGGTCATCGAGGTCGCCCTCATCGTCACGCTGATGACCTCGAGCACGAACGACACGAGCTCCCTGGCGAGGGACACCGTGTTCTCGGCGCTGATGATCACCTGCAACGGGATCATCGGCGTCTCGATCGTGGTCACGACCCTGCGGGGAGGGACCGCACGGTTCCAGGCGTCCGGCGCGGGAGCGGGGCTCGCCGCGATCGGGGTCCTTGCGACCCTCAGCCTGGTCTTGCCGACGTTCACCCGCAGCTCCCAGGGACCGACGTTCACCGTCTCTCAGCTCGCGCTGGCGGCCTCCACGGCCCTGGTCGTCTACCTGCTCTTCGTGTTCGTGCAGACCGTGCGGCACCGCGACTACTTCCTCCCGCCGGGGGCGGTCTCGGACGACGAACACGCGCCGCGCCCGAGCGGGCGGCAGGCGCTCGCCAGCCTCGGCCTGCTGATGCTGTGCCTCGCCGGGGTGGTCGGCCTGGCGAAGGTGGACACGCCGCTCATCGAGTCCGTCATCTCCGGGCTCGGCCTGCCGTACGCCGCGGTCGCCGTGGTGATCGCACTGCTCGTCCTGCTGCCCGAGTCGGTCGCCGCGGTCCGGGCGGCTCATCGGGGACGGATGCAGACGAGCGTCAACCTCGCCTACGGGTCGGCGATGGCCAGCATCGGCCTGACGATCCCCACGATCGCCGTGCTGTCATGGGTGTTCGACTACAACCTCGTGCTCGGGCTCGGGCCGACGGAGATCGTCCTGCTCGCCATCACGGTCGTCACGGGCATCCTCACCGTCACGCCGGGGCGAGCCACCCTGTTGCACGGCGGCATCCACCTGAGCATCTTCGCCGCGTTCCTCGTGCTGGTCGCCAGCCCCTGACGACCCGCCCCACGCTCGGGGCTAACGAGCTAGCTCGCCCGCTCGGTGCCGGTGAGGATGCGGTGCCGCTCGTACTCGCCCTGCGCGGTCTGCAGCAGCATGCGCCACGAGGTGACGTTGGGCCGCCGGCGCAGCAGTGCCCGGCGCTCGCGCTCGGTCATCCCGCCCCACACGCCGAACTCCACCCGGTTGTCCAGCGCGTCAGCCAGGCATTCGGTGCGGACCTCGCAGCCCACGCAGATCGCCTTGGCCCGGTTCTGGGCGGCACCTTGAACGAACAGCGTGTCGGGGTCAGCCGTGCGACACGCGGCCTGCGTAGCCCACGCGGTGTCTAGGGTCATCTGGGGGGCGCACCTTCCGTCGGCCTGCGGCGGTTTCCGAGGCCCTCGCCTCGTGTGACGGCGGACGTTACGCCGAAGTTAACTCGGCGAGAATGGCCCGAAAGGACTATTTGCGTCTGATCATCGGAGGCTAGGTGCGCGCCGCGAGCGCATCGCTGCCGCCCGGACCGCGAGCCGGACCCCGGGTCGGGGAACGCGCCCACCTACCCTGAACGTCTGATGAGCATGCGTACGCCCGCGGGCGAGAGGCCGGGCCCGATCGGGATCCTGGCCCGTATCGGCGCGCTCGGCGTCGCGGCCGTCGTCGCCGGCGTCGTCGCCGGGCTCATGCTGGTGCCGCTGATCGGCGGCACCGGCGTCCTGACCCGCAACGTCGTCGCCGACTTCCAGAACCTGCCGGACTCGCTCAGCACACCGCCCCTCCCGCAGCGCTCGTTGATCCTCGCGTCCGACGGGTCCGTGCTGGCGACGCTCTACTACCAGAACCGCGTCGAGGTCCCGCTGTCGAGCATCTCCCCGTCCATGCGCCAGGCCACCGTCGCGATCGAGGACTCCCGCTTCCTCCAGCACAACGGCGTCGACCTGCGCGGCATCCTGCGCTCGCTGGCCACCAACGCGTCAGCCGGCGGGGTCGAGCAGGGCAGCTCCACGCTGACGATGCAGTACGTCAAGAACGTCCTCGTGAACCAGGCGACGTCCGCCGACGAGCTGGACGCTGCGCGAGGCAAGAGCGCGACCCGCAAGATCCGCGAGGTCCGCTACGCCCTCGGGCTCGAGAAGCTGTTCAGCAAGGGCGAGATCCTGGAGCGGTACCTCAACATCGCCTACTTCGGCGCCGGGGCGTACGGCGTCGAGGCCGCGGCACGCCGCTACTTCTCCAAGTCCGCCGCCGATCTCACGCTGCCCGAGGCCGCGACGCTCGCGGGGATCGTCCAGCAGCCGACCGCGTACGACCCGCTGCGCAACCCCGAGCTCAGCACGGTCCGGCGAAACGTCGTGCTCAAGCGCATGGGCGAGCTGGGCTACGTGACCCCGGACGAGGCCGACCGGGCCGCGCTGGTCCCGATGGCGTCGTTGCTGCGGCCGTCCGTGACGACGAACGGGTGCACGTCGTCGTACGCGCCGTACTTCTGCGACTACGTCGTACAGACGATCCGTCAGGACCCGACGTTCGGCAAGACGCCGGAGGAGCGCGAGGCGTTCCTCCGGCGCGGCGGCTACACGATCCGCACGACGCTGGATCCGAAGGCGCAGAACGGCGCGACGGAGACCGTCAACGAGTACATCCCCCCGAAGGACGCGAGCCGCCGCGCGACCGCCATCACGATGGTCG
>JAFIHP010000223.1 GCA_017849335.1 Actinomycetales bacterium
GCGGCGACCGGGGCGGGCGTGGCGACGCTGTCCCCCCTCCACGCGCCCCCCAGCGCGGCCGTCGCCGCCGCGCCGTCGCCGACGACGGGGGGGGACCGGGGGGCCGGGTCGCCGGACGCCGCGCCGAAGGCGTGGACGAGGACGTAGCCGAGCTCGCCGCCCTCGTGGATCGAACCGGGGGTCGTGACGGACACGTGACTGGGGATCCCGCCCGGTGCCGAGAACTGACGGAACAGCCGGTGCATGCCGTCCGCGTCCTGGCTGACGCGCGGGTAGATCTCGCTGTACGTCCCGTCGAGCCAGCCGGCGGCGACGAGGGCAGGCCCGCCGTGCCCCGGGCCGGTCAGGTAGACGACGTCCTGCCCGGTGCGCCGGATGAGGTTGTTGGCGTGCGCGTAGATGAAGGACAGGCCAGGCGAGGTCCCCCAGTGACCGAGCAGCCGCGGCTTGATGTCCTCGCTGGTCAGCGGCTCACGCAGCAGCGGGTTCGCGCCGAGGTAGATCTGCCCGACGGTCAGGTAGTTGCAGGCGCGCCAGTAGGCGTCGATCTGACGCAGCTCGTCGTCGGAGAGCGGTTCGGCGGCGGCCCGGGCGAGGTCGAGCGAAGCGGTGGCAGCGGACACGTCGTCTCCAATGATCGCGTTTACATGCCAAGCCTGCCAATGGTTTCCGTCCGTGTCGACCCGAACGGCGGAATTGCCGGGATCGGCCACCTGCTGTTCACCCGCCCGGATAGGCTGGGAGGCTTCGCGGCATGAGCTCCACCGATGCCGCGTCCGCAGATCCCCACGCGCAGACCGCTGACCTCAGCAGACTCGGCGCGGACCCGTCGGGTGCCCGCGTCACGAGCACCGAGCTGGTCGGCGCCCTCATCGAGCGGATCGCGGCGGTCGACGCGCCCGACTCCCCCACTGCTCTGCGGGCGGTGCTCGCACTCGCTGACGATGCGCTCGACACAGCCCGGGCGCGCGATGCCGAGCGCGCCGCCGGTCGCTCGCGCGGGCCGCTCCACGGCGTTCCCGTCCTCGTCAAGGACAACATCCAGGCCGTCGGCCTGCCCTGCACGGCCGGGTCGGCGTCACTGCTCGGGCGTCCCGTCACCGTCGACGCCCCACTGGTCGCGCGGCTGCGCGAGGCGGGTGCGGTGGTCCTCGGTGCGACGAACCTGTCGGAGTGGGCGAACCTACGCTCGACGCGATCGGCCAGCGGCTGGTCGGGGGTTGGTGGCCTGACGGGCAACCCCTGGGCGCTTGACCGCAGCGCGGGCGGGTCGTCGGCGGGGGCCGGCGCGGCCGTCGCCGCGGGGCTGGCGCCCCTGGCCGTCGGGACCGAGACCAACGGGTCCATCACGTGCCCCGCCGCACTCAACGGTGTCGTCGGCCTCAAGCCCACGGTCGGGTCGATCCCGGGCGCCGGGATCGTGCCCCTCAGTCGGAGCCAGGACACCGCCGGGCCGATGGCCCGGTCCGTGCGCGAGGCCGCGGTGCTGTTCGCGGTGCTGTCCGGGCGGGTCGACGCGCTCCGCGCCGGCGACCCCGAGCGTGCGCGGACGATGACCGTCGGAGTGTCGGCGGGCCTCCTGACAGGTGATGCGGCGACCGACGGGCTGTTCTCGCGCACGGTCGACCAGGTCGCCCGGGTCGTGGCCGAGGTCCGCGACGTCGACGTTCCCGGGCCCGACGGCGACGTGGTGACCGACCAGACGTCGGTGCTGGTCGCCGAGCACCTCGACGACCTCGCCGCCTACCTCGCCGAGCGCCCCGGCGGCGGCATTCGCGGGATCGCCGACGTCATCGCCTTCGACGACGCGAACCCCGAGCTCGAGCGCGCCCCGATGGGCCAGGACCTGCTCCAGCTGGCGGTCGACAGCGGCGGACGCCGGGGACCGTCGTACCGGACCGCCCGCGAGCGCAACCTCCAGTGGGCCCGCTCGACCCTGGGGGCCGCGTTCGCGTCCGGCGTCGACGTCGTGATGGCTCCGGCGTACCGGCCCGCCTGGAAGTCCGACCTCGTCCACGGCGACGTGCTGATGGGCGGCGGTGCGGTCTGCACGGCCCCGGCGATCCTGGGCTGGCCGATCCTCACCGTGCCGATGGGCCTGGTCGGCGGGCTGCCGGTCGGCCTGTCGATCTGCGGGCCGGCCGGGTCCGAGGACGCGCTTCTGGCAATCGGTCAGGCCGTCGAGGACGCACTCGGGCTCGTCGCCGGTGGCGGCTTCCGCCCCACGTGGCGGCGCCCTGAACGGGGCTGACCGAGGGCCACGCAAACCTGTTCAGGCACCCCGAGCCGGCTGGAGACCCCCTGTCAGGACGCTTCGCCGGACCTGCGAGTGTCCACGACCGTCGGTCGTCCGTAGAGGTACCCCTGCATCCACATCGCCCCCTGGGCGGTGAGCATCGCGGCCTCGGCCTCGGTCTCGACGCCCTCGCACACCAGGTCCGCCCCGATCCCGCGGCTGAAGACGATCATCATCCGGGCGACGGCCAGCCGCAGCGGATCC
>JAFIHP010000224.1 GCA_017849335.1 Actinomycetales bacterium
AGCGCCAGCGCCGTGCGCGTGAGTACGCCGGTCTGCGGCATCGGGCCGTCGACGGCATCGACCAGCAGCAGCCCGCCGTCCACCATGGACAGCACGCGCTCGGCCTCGCCGCCGAAGTCGGCGTGGCCCGGGGTGTCGATGATGTTGAACGTGACGCCGCCGGCCGGGGCCGACGGACCGACGTAGCGGACCGACGTGTTCTTCGCGAGGATCGTGATGCCCTTCTCGCGCTCGAGGTCCATCGAGTCCATCACGCGCTCGGCGACGTCCTGGTTCGCGCGGAACGCGCCGGACTGCCACAGCATCGCGTCGACGAGGGGGGTCTTGCCGTGGTCGACGTGGGCGATGATGGCGATATTGCGGAGATCGTCACGGGCGGTCACCCCAGGACCCTATGAGGGGCGGCGGAGAATCCTGAAATCGCGGAAGACTGCCGTCATGAAGATCTACTCCGACATCCCGGCCCGCCGCGCCCGCCAGACCCTCGGGGACGCCTGGCTCGTGCTCTGGTCGCTGCTGTGGGTGTGGGCGGCGCTCCGGCTGCACGACCTCGTCCTGAACCTCGCGACGCCGGGCCAGGCCGTCGCGGACGGGGCGACCCGGCTGGCGGGCAGCATCGCCGACGCCGGCGAGGCGGTCGCATCGGTCCCGCTCGTGGGCGACACCCTCGGGTCGCCGTTCGACAGCATGGCGTCGGCAGCGTTGTCCATCGCCGACGCGGGCCAGGCCGAGGTCGACGCGGTCGGCAAGCTCGCGACCTTCCTCGCGATCGCGCTCGCCGTGGTCGCCATCGCGTCGTTCGCGGTGTTCTGGGTGCCGATCCGGCTGGCCTTCGTCCGCCGGGCGACGGCGGCCCAGCGCTTCGTGGACGCCAACGAGGACCTCGATCTGTTCGCCCTGCGGGCGATGGCGCGCCAGCCCCTGCACGTCCTGGCCCGGATCAGCGACGACCCCGCGGGTGCGTGGCGCCGCCAGGACCGCCGCGTGGTCCACGCCCTGGCGACACTGGAGCTCAAGGAGGAGGGCCTGCGGCCGCCGCCCCTGGCCGAACGACCGGTCTGAGCCGTCTTGCCGGTACGCCGGTCTTGCACCACGATGGTCGGCGCGCTCCCGGACCGGGCGGGTGACCGCCACCGTGGGAGGCCCGATGCCGAAGTCCCGTCATGTCGTCTCCGTCCTCGCCGCGTCGGCCGTCGTCCTCGTGGGCGCCGCCCTGACGGCCGCGCCGGCACAGGCCGCCACCCGCGACCGGTGCCTCAACGGGACCTGGACGATGTCGCCCGCGCAGGCCACGGCCTACATGAACCGGCTCACCGCGGCGAGCGCCGGTGCCGGCGGCATGGACCTGCACGTGACCAGCGGGCCGATCACCGCGACGTTCGCCGGTGGACAGTTCACCGTCTCCAACGGCAGCTACCAGGTCACCGGCACCGGCCCCAACAACGCCGACGTGACCGCCACCGCCAGCTACAGCGCGAGCGCCCCGTACACCACACGGAGCGGCAAGGTCGTCGTCGGCCCGGGCACGGCCGTCGTGCACATGGGGAACATGACGATGACGGTCGGCGGACAGGCGATCACGGTCCCCGTCGGCGATCAGACGGTGAACAGCCCCGGAGCACGGACGTCCTACACATGCACGAGGACGAAGCTCACCTGGTCGATCCCGGTCCCGTCGGGCGGCACGGTGCAGGCGACGTTCACCCGCTCCTGACGAACGCCGGGGTCGTCACGACCTGACCGTCAGCCGCGGCGGCGACCCTTCCGCTCGCTCGCGCGCTTGACGGACACGCCGCCGAAGATCGCGGCGCCCTTCACCACCAGTACCGGCGCGCCCGCGGGAGCACCGCCCTTCGGCATGTCGGACCCGCCGAACACGCCGATGACCTCGCCGCGCACGCCCATGCCGTCCGGGACGGTGATCTCGAGCCCGCCGAACAGGCAGACGACCGTGATGACGGTCTCCGCCGCGGTGAGTCGCGCCTCGGTGAAGTCGATCTCCCCGCCCCCGAAGACACACGTGGCGTTGAGAGCGGCCGGGACGACCCAGTCGCCTCGCCGCTCGAACCCGCTGAAGATGGCGACGGGCGAGCCCTCCGCGGACCCGGCCAGGTCGCGGTACACGGGCGGGAGCTCCAGGCCGTCAGGCGTGCGGACCGCCGGCGTGCTGAGCGTCAGTCCGCTGTGCCCGGGCACCGCCAGCGTGCCCGGCGGGACGGGCAGGTCGCGCAGCGTCGGCACGAGGTCGCCGTAGGTCTGCGCGGCGTAGACCTCGGCGAGCCGCTCCTGGTGCTCCGCAGGAGACAGCCGGCCCTCGGCGTAGGCATCCCGCAGCACTCCGGCGACCTTGTCGCGGTCGGCGTCCGAGGCCCGCATCCGAAGGACCGCCGCAGCGGGGTCGTCCCCGGCCGCCGGGATGTCGGGCCGGTCGGCCGGTACGGGCTCGCTCACAACGCCCAGGCTAGCGACGGACGCCGGCGGGACGCCGTGGATACGGGGGCCGAGCTCGCCGTCCTGCAGCGCGGGCAGGACGTGGTCGCGCAGCATCGGTGCGAGATCGCCGCGGGACGAGGCGTCGCCGGGCTCGAGCCAGGCGATCTCGGCGATCTCCCCGCTCGCGTGCGCGTCCGGGCCCCGGGGGTGCGCGATCACCGCGCCCTGCACCAGGTGGTCGGGCTCGTTGGGCGCCCGCGCGGTGACGGTGCCCAGGTCCACCAGCGCGTGGTGGTCGAGCTGGATGCCGAGCTCCTCGTGGATCTCGCGTACCGCTGCCTTCGCGGCCGTCTCACCGGACTCGATCTTCCCGCCGGGGAGCATGAACTTCGACGTGCCCGTCTTGCGCACGACGAGG
>JAFIHP010000225.1 GCA_017849335.1 Actinomycetales bacterium
CCGCGTCTGCGCCGGCCCGCCCGCCCACGGATCCTCGACGCGTGGCGGCATCGCGTGCTCGCCGACGTAGTCCATCGACGCGATCATCGACGTGCGAAGGACGATGGCGTCCGGCTGCCCCACGGACACCGGACGGCAGTGGTCGTGGTCCAGGCAGACGACCGTCCGCAGGCCGGCGCGGGCGTTCGCCGACACGACCGACCGCAGGGCGTCGAGGTCGGCCGGGGTCCGGACGACCGAGGCGATCTCGTACGGGAACAGCGCCACGTCCGCGTCAGCGACCGGCGTCACCTCTCCGAGAACGACGCCGTCCGCCGTCGGGTCCGCCAGCGTCATCGACCGCCACGAGGCGGACACGCCGGGCGTGAACGGTCCCGGCGTCACCGCGACCCTCAACGGCGCGTTCACGAGGCGGCCGATCCGCGGGGCTGGATGGCCGGCGCGACGGACATCAGCGCGGCGAGCTCACGGTCGGGGTCGTGGGCCACGGACAGCGCGTAGCAGGGCACCGTGCGCGCGAACTCCACGAGCGCGCGGACGGTCTCCGCCCGGCCGGACGCCAGCATCGCCGACGTCGGCAGCAGCGCGGTGAGGACGGCGCGCTCGTCGGCCGGGCCGATCGACACCCGGTCCCCCACCGAGGGCACGACCAGGGCGATCGGGCGCTGGCCGGCGACGAGGCAGCCAGGCGCCACGTCGTCCAGCCAGCCCAGGCGCTTGCCGTCGACGACCTCCTCCCGGGAACCGACGAGATCCGCCGCGGGGCTCGACGGCGCCAGCTTCACGGTCCCGTACGTGGACCACAGGAACGGCGCCGAACCGTCGCGACGGTCGAGGTAGAGGAAGTCGTCGCCGAGGGAGGAGAACCCCGCGCGCACGCCGTGGGCGACCAGCGAGGACTTCCCGCTGCCCCCCTTCCCGACCATCAGGACGCACGTCTCGGCATCGCCGAGCGTGCCTCCGTGGACGCTGAACCGCCCGAAGCGGGCGACCAGCCGCTCGAGCGACTCGCGGGTCGTCTCGGGCCGACGCAGCCGGTCGAGGTCGGTGGCGTCGACGACGAGGATCGACGTCCTCGTCCCGCTGTCCCAGGCCTCGAGGATCCCGACCCAGTCCATGCTGCGGAACTCGTAGCGCTCGTCGGCGTAGAGCGCGACCTGCCAGGTCCATCGCGGCCGCAGCCGGTCGGCCGTCTCCGCGCGCGACAGCAGCTCGATGCGCGCCTGCGGCGGACGATCGGCCACCTGCAGGTGCCGGAACGGCCAAGTGAACGCGTCGAGCACGCGGGGATCCGCTGCCGAGAGCGCGACCGGGACTCCCCCGACGAGGAACGTGCGGGACTGCCGCGGCGAGCCGGACACGACGGCGAGCAGGTCGGCGAACTGCGCCGCCAGCGTCGGGGAGTCCGGGCTCACGCCTCGACGACGGGCGGCTTGAGCACCGGCCAGCCTTCGGCGTCGACCTCGTGGATGGGGTCGGCGAGGAGGAGCTCCTCCATGTCGGTGAACCGCGAGAAGGCGACGGACGAGTCGGCCGCCGTGCTCCCGCCGTCCCACTCGCCGACGAGCAGGCCCTCCTCGACGAGCGCCCCGAGCACCGGGTCCGTGAGGTCGTCGACCTCGCACGCGCCGTCGGCCTGGGCCTGCGCCCACAGCCGGCTCGCCGGCGGCGTGAGCGTGTAGTAGGCACCCGTCTGGACGTTGATGACGATCGTGTCGCCCTCGAGGGTGTCGCTGATGACGGCAGGCGCAAGGGCGCAGACGACGCGCATTCGCGGACCCTAGCAGGATCGGGACGGTCCCCCGTTTGCCGTGCGTTCGCCTCGCGGACGCACGACGTTCCCGCGGACGACGGCTCAGATCCGGGCGGTCAGTGCGACCACGGTGGACCCGAGATCGTGGTCGATCCCGGGCTGCCAGCTCAGTCCGGTGGCCGCGAGCAGCGCGAACATGGGGGCGTTGTCCGCGAGGACGTAGGCCACGAGCTCGCGAAAGCCCATGCGGCGAGCCACGTCGACGAGCCGCGTCATGAGCAGCCGGCCGACGCCGCGACCGTGCCAGTCATCCTCGACGATCACGGCGATCTCGGCCCGGTCATCCTCCTGCGGTCCCGCGGGGAACACGTTGCCGAGGGCGATGACCTCCTCGTCGTCGGAGGTCACGACGAGCGTCGCCCCGCGGTGGCCGCCGGAGATGCGGCGCAGGTTGTCCTGGCGCCACTCGTTCATCGGCGCGAAGTAGCGCTGGAACCGGGACTCCTCACTGGACCGTTCGTGCATCCGGGCGACGCGCACCGCGTCGGCCGGACGCGCCAGCCGCACCGACACGGCCTCCCCGGCAGCGAGCGACGCGCACCAGCCGTACCCCTCGGGCTCACCGCGCGCCTCGGACAACGCCGCCACCAGCCCGAGCAGCGCCGAGGCACGGTCGCGCTCGGTCATCGTGAACGGCGCCCGGACCCGGCGCAGGATCACATGCCGTTCCGGCGTCCACTGCAGCCGCAGCACGAGCGCCGAGGCGTCGTCGCCCTCGGACGCGGTGGTCACCTCCCACGAGTCGGCCAGGACGAGGTCGGCCGCCGCCCGCGGCGCGGCGTCCGGGTCCGCGGCGAGGCGGGCGGACAGCTGCAGCACGCGGGTCGCGACGTCCTCGGCTTCGTGCGCCACGCCGCGGGCGA
>JAFIHP010000226.1 GCA_017849335.1 Actinomycetales bacterium
CGCCACCGGCCACCATCGACGCGATCGCTCCGAACCCGACGATCACGACGAGCGTGGCCGCCATCGTCAGCCACGTGGAGCGCAGCGAGCGGAGCTTCACCCACTCGGAGCGCACGACCCGCCGCAGGGTCGTCCGGCGGTCGGGGATAGGTGTGGTCTCCGTGTGTTCGATGCGGGTGGCCGCTACGGCGCTCATGCGGCCACCGCCTCGGTCGTGACGCTGCCGTGGTACACGACGGAGTCGGCGGTGAGCTCCATGAATGCCTCCTCGAGCGACGGGGCGACGTCGGCGAGCTGATGAAGCACGACCCCGAGGTCTGCGGCGAGCTGACCGACGTCCGGCGACCGAACGCCTTCGATCTCCAGCCGATCCGGTTCCGTCGACGTCACGGACACGCCGGGACCGGCGAGCGCGTCACGCAGCCGGCTGGCGTCGGGAGACACGGCGACGACGCGGTGCTGCGACGACCGAGCAATGAAACCCGCCATGGAGACGTCGGCGAGGATGCGGCCGCGTCCGATGACGATCAGGTGTTCGGCCGTGAGCTCCATCTCGCTCATGAGATGCGACGAGACGAAGACGGTTCGGCCTTCCTCGGCGAGCTGCTTGAGCAGGTTCCGGATCCATAGGATGCCGTCCGGGTCGAGGCCGTTGACCGGCTCGTCCAGCATCACGACCGCGGGATCGCCGAGGAGTGCCGTCGCGATCCCGAGCCGCTGACTCATCCCCAGCGAGAATCCCCCGGCGTTCTTGCTCGCCACGTCGGTCAGGCCCACGAGGTCGAGCACCTCGTCGACCCGGGCCCGGCCCAGGCCGATCGTCGCGGCCATCGCCAGCAGGTGGTTGCGTGCGGAACGGCCCTTGTCGACGGCCTTCGCCTCGAGCATCGCCCCCAGCTCGGTGAGCGGAGCGGGGGCGTCACGGAAGGCGCGACCGTTGACGTAGGCCGCCCCGGAAGTCGGGCGGTCCAGGCCGAGGATCGACCGCATCGTCGTCGACTTGCCCGCTCCGTTCGGGCCGAGGAACCCGGTCACGATCCCGGGCCGCACGGTGAACGAGATCGCATCGACTGCGGTCACGTCGCCGTAGCGCTTCGTCAGTTCCTGAACCTCGATCATCGCGCAATCCCTTCGCTAGGCCTCCAGCCTGGCGGGGATCTCCCCGTGCCCGCGTCCTCCGACCGCGGGTATTGCGCCTACTGCGTCCGCAGTATGCGCGGGCGGTGCTAGTCGGTCGGGCGCACCAGGCCCGAGCGGTAGGCGAGGACGACCAGCTGGGCGCGGTCCCGCGCGCCGACCTTCGCCATGGCGCGGTTCACGTGCGTCTTGACGGTCAGGGGCGACAGGACGAGGCGGATGGCGATCTCGTCGTTCGACAGCCCGGCCGCTGCGAGGACCACCATCTCCCGCTCGCGCTCGGTCAATGTGTCGAAGACCGACGTGTCCTCCTCGACGCGGACGGATGCGGACCGCACCTGCCGGATCACCGCGCGCGTCGCCGCGGGTGACAGAAGGGCATCCCCGGCCGCGACCACACGCACCGCCTCCAGCAACTCGTCGGGTGCCGCTCCCTTGCCGAGGAAGCCCGATGCACCGGCCCGCATCGCATCGACCACGTAGTCGTCCTGCTCGAACGTCGTCAGCACGAGGACTCGCACGGCGGTCAGCTCGGGATCGGTGGTGATCTGCTCGCACGCGGCGATGCCGTCGACCCCCGGCATGCGGATGTCCATGAGGACGACGTCAGGACGCAGCGACCGGGCCTGGCGCACGGCGTCGGAACCGTCGATCGCCTCGCCGACGACCTCCATGTCGGCGGCGCTCGAGATGATCGCGGCGAAGCCCGCGCGGATCAGCGTCTGGTCGTCGGCGAGCAGCACCCGAACGCGCGTCACGGGTGCCCGATCGGAGTGACCGTCGGTACCTCGACCCGGACCCGGAACCGTCCGGCGCCGTCGGGCCCGGCCTCGATGACCCCGCCCACGGCGGCGACGCGTTCGCGCATGCCCACCAGTCCGTGGCCGACCGCGTCCGGATCCGGCGCCCGGACGATCCGGTTGCGGACCTCCAGGACCGTGGTCGTCCCGACCTGGGCGATCGAGACGTCCGCGGAGCCGTCGACGCCGTGCCGGCTCGCATTGGTCAACGCCTCCTCGAGCACGCGGTAGACCGTCACGTCGACCAGGGGAGCGAGGGTCGTTCGTTCTCCCTCGTGTCGCAGCTCCACGCGAAGGCCGGCATGTCGGAACGACTCGACGAGGGCGTCGACATCCGCCAGGCCGCGCACGGGCTCGCGTCCGGCCTCCTCACCTGCGGCGCGGAGCACGCCGAGGAGGACGCCCATCTCGGCGAGCACCTCGCGCCCGGCGGTGCGGACCTCGTCGATCGCCGCCCGCGCGGCGGCCGGGACACTCGGCAGCAGGTGCTCGGCGACACCGGACTGCACCGTGATCACGGCGATGTGGTGGGCCACGACGTCGTGGAGCTCGCGGGCGATGCGTAGCCGCTCCTCGCTCACGCGCCGGCGCGCCTCCTCGTCCCGCGACTCCTCGGCCTGCCGCGCGCGCTCACGGGCCGCGGCGACGGTCCGTCGTTGGGTACGGACCGCGATCCCGACGACGGTCGCCAGGACGCACCACGTGACCGGCACCCACGTTGCGGCGACGGCCCACGCCGTCGGTTCCTTGGCGAGCTCCGTGCCCAGAAGCGCCAGCCCGGACGCTGCGCCGGCCGCGAGTGCGTTCCGCGGCTCCCACCGTGTCGCGAGCGTGTAGAGCGCGACCAGGAGCGGCAGAAGCGTCCCCGACGGGCCAGGGACCACGAGCACCCCGTACACCGCAGGCGCGGCGGCGATGAGCCAGACAGCAGTCGGCCAGCGTCGGCGGCCGGCCAGCGCGAGGCATGCGAGAACGGTGATCAGCCGCAGAGGCCCCGGAAGCTCGGCAGCACCGGCGGTGGCGAACCTCGCGTCGGACGGCACCTGGAGCGCCGGGATGACGAGCACGACGGCGAGGAGGGTGTCGACCGCGAGCGCGTGCTCTCGCATCCAGGATCGGAGCGCGTGCCACACCCTCATGGCGGCGACTGTACGGGGGACCTCGGCGCCGCGGGGGATACCGGACGGCGATTTGCCGGCATATACCCCCGGGGGTATAGTCGAGCACATCCCCGATACCCCTGGAGGTATGTGACATGTGTAGTCCGGCGATCTGCGGCACATGCCGCAAGGTGACGTACTCCGGCTGCGGCATGCATGTCGAGCAGGTTCTCGCCAGCGTCCCGCCCGAGCAGCGCTGTACCTGCCGCTGACGCGTTGAGGAGAGCGGCATGCCGACGATCGATCTGACCTCCGAGACCTTCACGGACACGGTCGTCCAGCCGGGCATCGTCCTGGTCGACTTCTGGGCGTCCTGGTGCGGACCGTGTCGCGCGTTCGCGCCGGTCTACGAGAACGCCTCCGGCGTCCACGCGGATATCACCTTCGCGAAGGTGGACACGCAGTCCGAACGGGTTCTCGCCGCATCGGCGCACATCGAGTCCATCCCGACGCTGATGGCGTTCCGCGACGGAATCCTCGTGTTCCGGCAGCCGGGCGCGCTTCCGGCGCGCGAACTCGACAAGGTCATCGACCTCGTCCGCGACCTCGACATGGACGACATCCGGGCCCGGGTGGCCCAGTCGACCGCGACAGCCTGACCCGTGACCATTCCTGGAGGAGCACCCATGAGCACTGTCGACGTCGTCTCGATCGAGACGCCGAACCTCGGCGACCGCAGCTACGTCGTGGGCCGGGGGGACACCGCGGTCGTCATCGACCCGCAGCGCGACATCGATCGCGTGCAGGCGGTTCTGGACGACCGCGGATGGACCGTCTCCCATGTCCTGGAGACGCATTTCCACAACGACTACGTCAGCGGCGGCCTGGAGCTTGCCCGGGTGGTCGGTGCCGAGTACGTCGTGCCGGACGGCATGGACATCGACTTCACCGCCCGGCAAGTCGCCGACAAGGACGAGATCGAGTCCGGCGCCGGACTGGTGAGGGTCCTCCACACCCCGGGGCACACCCCGAACCACATCAGCTTCGCCGTCAACGACGGCGGAGAGGACGTCGCGGTCTTCACCGGCGGGTCCATGCTCTTCGGCAGCGTGGGCCGTCCCGACCTGCTCGGCCCGGACCTCACCGAGCCGCTCGCGCGGGCGCAGTGGGCGTCGATGCGGCGGATCGCCGCCGACGTGACGCGCGGTGCGCAGGTCTATCCGACGCACGGCTTCGGCTCCTTCTGCAGCGCCAGCGCGACGGTCGGCACCGCGTCCTCTCTCGCCGAGCAGATCGCGAGCAACCCGGCATTCGCGGTCGACGAGGACACGTTCGTCGCCGACCTGATCGCGGGACTGGATGCGTTCCCGGCCTACTACGCGCACATGGGTCCGGCGAACCAGGCCGGAGCCGGTCCGATCGACCTGAGCCTTCCCCAGCGCGCCGCAGCGGACGAGATCGCTCGCCGGATCGCCGCCGGGGAGTGGGTGGTCGACCTTCGGAATCGACGGGTCTTCGCCGGCGACCACGTGCGTGGCTCGCTGTCGTTCGACGTCCGCGGGAACGCCGTCACCTACCTCGGCTGGATGATCGACTGGGGGACGCCGATCACGCTGCTGGGCGCGGACGTCGACGAGGTCCAGACGATGCAGAGGGAGCTCGTGCGGATCGGCATCGATCGGCCTGTCGCCTACGCGACCGGGTCGGCCGGGGAATGGGCGAGCGCCGCGGCGCCGGTGAGCAGCTACCCCCGCCGGACCCACGCGGACATGGCGCAGGCGCTCGCGGCCGACCCGGCGCTGCCGATGCTCGACCTCCGCCGCAACGGCGAGTTCGACGACGGGCACGTCCGCGGGGCGAAGCACGTGCCCCTGCATGAGCTCCTCGACCGCCGTGACGAGGTCGTCGCCTGGGCGGCCGCCAGCGCGCGCCCGGTGTGGATCTACTGCGGAAG
>JAFIHP010000227.1 GCA_017849335.1 Actinomycetales bacterium
GCGGCTGATCCGCTCGGCGAGCGCGGCGGTCGACGCGGGCTCTCCGTGGTTGAGCGCCACGCGCTCGGGCACGCACTCCGCAGACCTGATCCAGGCGACGAGCTCGCCGGCGTCCGCGTGGACCGAGAAGGCCTCGATCTCGGCGACCTCCGCCCGCACCGGGACGGTGCGACCGTGGATCCGCAGCTCGCGGGCGCCGGCGAGCAGCATCCGTCCCGGCGTCCCCGCGGCCTGGAAGCCCACCAGGAGGACGGCGTTGGCCGGGTCGGGGAGGAGCGCCTTCAGGTGGTGCGTCACGCGCCCGCCGCTGGCCATGCCGGACGCGGACACGATGATGCGCGCGCCACCGGCGTCCAGGGCCATCGACTCCTCCCGGGTCGTCGCCTCCTGAGCGTTCGGAAGGTCGATCGCGGACGTCCCCTCGGCGATCGTCGCGGAGTTGACCTCGGGGTCGGCGTCGGCGATCGCGCGCCGGTAGACCCCGAGAGCGGCCAGGGCCATCGGGCTGTCGACGCTGATGGGGGCGACGGGAATCCGTTGCTGGTCCTGCAGAGTGCGCAGCGAACGCAGCAGGATCTCGGTCCGGTCGACGGCGAACGCGGGGATGACCACCGTGCCTCCGCGACGGAGCGTGCGCGAGACGATGTCGGCCATCTTCTCGATCTCGTCGTCCACGTCGCCGTGGACGCGGTTGCCGTACGTCGACTCGACGACGAGCGTGTCCGCGGCGGCCGGCGGGGTCGGCGGTCGCAGCAGGGGATGGCTGCCACGACCGAGGTCGCCGCTGAACATCAGCGTTCTCCCGGTCGACTCCTCGCGGACGTGGACCGTGGCCGACCCGAGGATGTGCCCGGCCGGATGCAGCCGAGCGACGGCGCCGGGTGCCACCGCGACATCGGTGCCGTACGGCACCGGTCGCAGTGCCGCGATCGCCCGCTCGGCGTCTGCGACGTCATACAGCGGCCGCGGATCCGCATGCCGAGAGAACCCCTTTCGCGCAGCGAACGCGGCGTCCTCCTCCTGCAGCCGGGCGCTGTCCCGCAGGACGATCGCGGTGAGCTCGGCCGTGTTCGCGGTGCAATGGATCGGTCCGGAGAAGCCCTGGCGGACCAGCGCCGGCAGGTATCCGCAGTGGTCCAGGTGGGCGTGCGTGAGGACGACCGACGTCGGCAGGCGGCCACCGAGGTCGAGGGGTTGCCAGTTCTGCTCGCGCAACGCGCGCGGTCCCTGGAACAGTCCGCAGTCGACGAGGAACGCTCCGCCGGAGTCGAGGCGGACCAGCGTCTTCGAACCGGTCACGGTCCTGGCGCCTCCGAGGAATGTGCACCTCATGCCACCGGTCTAGCACTCCCGCGGTCCGGTCGCAGTCTGAAACGACCGTGGAGCGTGCAGGCGCTAGTGCGTCGTGAGGAGACCGCGGACGAACGCGATCTGGTGCGCCGGGTAGGCGGGCCAATGCCGGGCGCACAGGCGATCGGCCACGTCCAGCAGGAGCGGTCCCACGTCGTCGACCGGATGGGCGAGTGCCCGGTCGAGGTCGTCTGCGAACGCGGGATCCACCTGCTCGACCCGTCGGGCCGGGTCCAGTACGTCCAGCGGCCCGCGGTGGTCCTCGGGAACGAGGTCGGACGCCAGGCGCAGGAGGTGGCCGACGGCCCAGGCCCGCAGGTGCAGGCCGGCGCTGATCCGCTCGCCGCGCCGCGCCCGACCGGTGCCGATGTAGACCGAGGTCAGGAACGTCCCGAGCTCCAGGTCCGGGTCGACCGGGGACGACCTGGCCGAGCGGGCGTGGATCGCGGCCGCCTGCTCCTGGACGCCGTCCGCGTCGACGACGACCGCGTAGTCGCCCAGTGCGCAGTCGGCGAACTCCGACCGGTCGAACACGGCTAGCTCGACCAGCAGTCCGTCGTCGTAGAGGGCTTTCAGCCCGTGTGCCGTGTCTTGGAACCACAGGCCGATCCGAGTGGCGTCCGGGAGCCACGACAGGTCTCGGCGGAACGCCTCCGCGGCCCCGTCGACGGTCACCACCAGGAAGTCGTGGTCGGACCAGCGGTCTCGGCGTGCGAGGGCAGCCGACGAGCCGCACAGCACCAGCGCGACGACCGCGGGCGTGTCCTGCGCCCACGCGCGCAGCGACGCGAGGAACGGGTCGTCGCTCATCGGGTCGTCGCTCATCGGGTCGTCTGCCGTCCGGTCCGCTACCGCAGGAACAGTGCGTCGAGACGGCGCGTGGTGATCCACAGGCCGAGAACCGAGAGGACCGCGAAGTAGCCGACGTGGAACGCCAGGCCGCCGTCGAGCTCGCCGAGCATCAGGCCGCGCATCATCGCGATCGCCTGCCACAGCGGCAGCGCCTCGATCACGTGCTGCAGCCATACGGGATACACGGTGATGGGGAAGAACGTGCCGGAGAACAAGAACATCGGCAGGAGGGCGAACGACACCCAGTTCAGCTGCTGGAACGACGACATGTACGACGTGAGCGTCATCCCGATCGCGGCGAACGCGAAGGCGACCAGTACCGCCGCCGGGACCATCAGCACTGCCGACCAGGAGACGACCAGGCCGAACGCCCCGATCACGACCAGGAAGCCGACCGCGTACGCGGCGCCGCGGACCATCGCCCAGGCGATCTCGCCGAGGGCGACGTCCATCGCCCCCAGCGACGTCGCGGTCATCGCCTGGTACAGCCGCTGGTGGTGCATCTTGAAGAACACGTTGTAGGTCGCGTCCATCAGTGCGCCGTTCATGGCGCTGGAGGCAAGCAGCGCGGGGGCGATGAACGCGGCGTACGAGACGACCTGCCCGGCGACGTCGACCGTGCCGACGAGGCCGCCGATGCCGTAGCCGAACGCGACGAGGAACAGGACCGGCTCGATGAAACCCGTGGCGAAGACGAACGCGTTGGTCGTCCGGACGGCAACGGCGTTCCTCGCCAGCACCGTGCGGGCGCGTCCGGCGTAGATCCCGGCGCCCGGGCGGTGGGCGTGGCGCTCCGCGATGGCGACGGCGGCGGTCACGGCGGTTGCCTGCATGATCATGCGACCAGCCTCCGCTCGAACCGCACGCGCGCCACGAGGGTCCCACCGACGAGCATGGCCAGCAGGTAGGCGATGCTCACCGCCGCCTGCCAGGGCGGCAGGTCGGCGCCGTAGGACAGCCAGCGTCCGAGCTCGGTGGCGTGCCACAGCGGGGAGATCCAGCCGATCCACTGCACGGCCAGAGGCAGGCTCGACAGGGGGTAGAACGTGCCGGAGAACAAGAACATCGGCATGAAGACCAGTCGGCCGACCAAGGACAGGAATCCGCTGTCGTCGTGCACGCCCGCGACGATCGCGAGGATGAGCGCGCCCCAGGCGGAGCCGGCCAGCACGGACACCGCGATCAACGGCAACGCGGAGCCGATGCCGACGGCGCCGAAGGCCCAGAGCACACACCAGTAGGCGGCTGACGTGAACACGACGCGGACCACCGTTGCCAGCAGCACGCCGTCGGCGATCTGGCCTCCGGTCACGGACGTCGCCCGGATCGAGAAGAAGAGCTTGCTCCAGATGAACCCGTGGAGCGAGGGGAACATCGCCTCGTCGGTGCCGCCCTGGATCGCCGCGGCCGCGATGAGGGCGGGGGCGAGGAACACCAGGTAGGGGACGCCGTCGACGCCTCCGCCGTTGGCGTCGACCAAGGCGCCGACGCCGATCCCCACCGACGCGAGGTAGAGCACAGGGTTGCCGATCCCGAACGCGACGATCGACCCGCGCCACTTCCACATGTTGCGCAGGCGGTACTCGGCGACGTACAGCGCGCCCCGCCGTGAGGGCGGGGTCAGTGCGGCATCCGACACGTCCGCGGTCATCGGTCGTCCACGTCCTCAGTCCTCCGCCAGGCTGCGCCCGGTCAGGCGGAGGAACACGTCCTCCAGCGAGGACCGCCGCACCAAGGACGTGATCGGCTCGAACCCGCGGGCGACGATGCGTTGCAGGTCCGCCTCCCCGGCGTCGGTGTAGATGAGGATCCGATCGGGCAGCACCTCGTGCCGCTGGCCGATGTCGGCGAGCTGCTCGGCTGCCTGGGCGTTGCGGTCCGAGCCGAACCGCACCTCCACGACCTCCCGCGGGCAGTGCTCGCGGATCAGCGCTGCCGGGGAGCCCTCGGCGACGATGCGTCCGCCGTCCATGACGACCAGTCGGTCGCACAGCTGCGCGGCCTCGTCCATGTAGTGGGTGGTGATGACCAACGTGGTGCCGGACTCCTTGAGCCGGAACAACCGGTCCCACAGGATGTGGCGCGCCTGGGGGTCCAGGCCGGTCGTGGGCTCGTCCAGGAGCACGATCTCCGGCTCGTTGACCAGGCCGCGCGCGATGGTGAGCCGGCGCTTCATGCCGCCGCTGAGCGACTCCACCTTCGCCGACCGCTTGTCGGTGAGCTGGGCGAAGTCCAGCAGGTCGTCGACCCGGGTGCGCAGGTAGGCGCGGGGCAGGCCGAAGTAGCGGCCGTAGGTGAAGAGGTTCTCGGCGACCGTCAGCTCGGTGTCGAGGTTGTCCTGCTGCGGGACGACCCCCAGGTGCGCCCGGATCAGGGGACCGGCGGTCGCCGGGTCGTGCCCGAGGATGCTCAGGTCGCCGGAGGTGCGCTGCAGCGTCGCGGTGAGCATGCGCATCGTCGTCGACTTGCCGGCGCCGTTGGGGCCGAGGATCCCGAAGGACTCTCCGCGGGCGACCGCCAGGTCGATGCCGTCGACGGCGCGGAAGTCGCCGTACTGCTTGACGAGTCGGTGCGCCGCGATCACCGGTTCACCCAACCACACCGGACTGACGGGGTTGACGGCTGTCAGGGGCCCGGGCTAGCGTTCAGGCACTCGAACAGATGTACGAATCTGGCCGGGAGGCGCGGCGGTGGTTCCTCGACAGCCACGCGTCACAGGTCGGTCCGGGCCGTTCCCCGCACCGACCCGCCGCCGGGGCCGACTCGACCCGGCCCCGGCGGCGACGACGAGTGAGAAGACGACGAGTGATAAGACGTGCGACAAGGCGTGCGACAAGGAGGTGCGGCGATGCCGGTGACGACGACGCGTCCGACGAGCGCGGGTTCGACGAGCGCGGGTTCCGCGGTCCACGACCTGCTGGCCTCCGCCCGCCGCAGCCACGCCGAAGCCGTACTGGCGGCC
>JAFIHP010000228.1 GCA_017849335.1 Actinomycetales bacterium
CGTTCGAGCTGGCGCGGGACCTCGGGTACGACGGCGTCGAGGTCATGGTCGGCACGGATGCGACCAGCCAGGACACCGACGCCCTGCTCGCTCTCGTGGACCACTACGAGGTGCCGGTCCTGTCGATCCACGCTCCTTGCCTGCTGATCACGCAGCGGGTGTGGGGCACCGATCCGTGGGCGAAGCTGCAGCGGGCCCAGCAGGCCGCGGAGCGGCTGCGGGCGGACACGGTGGTCGTGCATCCGCCCTTCCGATGGCAGCGCGACTACGCGCGCGCGTTCGTCGGCGGCCTGGTCCGGATGCAGGACGAGACCGACGTGCGTTTCGCGGTCGAGAACATGTTCCCGTGGCGGGCCGGTCCGGGTGCCGTGGCCGCGTACGCGCCGGACTGGGACGTGCGCAACGACGACTACCCGTTCACGACCCTGGACCTCTCGCACACGGCGGTGTCCCGCAGCGACGCCCTCGAGATGTCGGCGGACCTGGGCGAGCGGGTTGCGCACGTGCACCTGGCCGACGGTTCGGGGTCGACCCGCGACGAGCACCTCGTGCCGGGCCGCGGGAACCAGCCGGTCGCCGAGGTCCTCACCGCGCTGGCCGGGCGAGGGTTCGACGGGACCGTCATCGCGGAGGTCGGCACGCGCAAGGCTCCGGACCGCGCCGCGCGCGCCGCCGATCTCGCGGAGGCCCTCGCGTACGCCCGCCGGCACCTGGGACAGGCGTAGGGCGACGGCCGGACGGCCTCGGGCCGGACCCGCACCTACAGTGGACCTATGCCGACGGTGAGCCCGCAGGACGCCGCGGGAGCGGTGCTCCAGGCCGCTCGGGTGGTGTTCGCGTCCCGGGGCTACGCGAGCACGACCGTGAAGTCCGTGGCGGCTGCGGCCGGTGTCGCCCCTGGGGTCGTGACCTCGCTGTACCGCAACAAGGAGCGACTGTTCGCCGCCGCCATGCGGCTCCCGTTCGATCCGGCGCAGGCTGTCCCGGAGCTCATCGCGCCCGGACTGGACGGCATGGGCGAACGGATCGCGCGCATGGTCGTGACGCTGATGGGCGACCCGCAGGTCCGACGTGACGTCTCCCGGCTCGTCACGTCCGCTCCCGCCGCCGGCGCGACCGCAGCCGCCGTCCGCCCCGGCGAGGCGGGATCGGCGACCGAGCAGGTCCGCGTCATCTCCGAGTACCTGCAGGCCGTGATCGTGGACCCGGTCGCGCGCGCCGTCGGGATCCCCGACGCGCGGTTGCGCGGGAGCGTGGTGACGGCCTACCTCCTCGGCATCGTCACGACGCGCTACCTGCTCCGCGTCGAGCCGCTGGCATCGGCGAGCGACGACGAGGTGGTGGCCGTCGTCGGTCCCGCGATCCAGGCCCTGCTCGACCCGACGCGGCCGGTGGGCGGCTCGTGATCGGCGGCACCGCATGATCCGTGAGGCCCTGGCCGGCCTGGCGCGCAACGAGTCGATCGGAGGCGCCATCGCCCGGACCCCGATCGCGCGCGACGCGGTCGCCCGCCTCGTCGCGGGCGAGGACGTCGCCGACGCCGTGACGACCGCGGCGCTCCTGGCCGACGACGGGTACTGGACGGCGCTGGAACGCACGACCTCCCCGCATCCCGACGTCGCGGAGGCGACGGAGGCGTTCGACGGGTACGCGGCGCTGGTCGATGCGGTCGCTGTGGCGGGGCTGGCGGCGTCGTGCGAGGTGGCCGTCCTGCCCGAGTCGATCGGGCTGGCCCTCGACCCGCGGTCTGCCGGACCGCGACTGCGGGACCTCGCCATGCGTGCCGCGGACGCGGACGTCGAGCTGCGGCTGGGATTCGGGCCGCAGACCGACGTCGAGGCGAGCCTCGGCGCCGCCCGCGAGCTGTGGAACGCCGGGCTGGACGTGTCGATCACGCTGCCCGCCGCGCGCCGGGCGACCGAGGCGGACTGCGACACGCTCGGGGACCGACGCGTCCGCCTCGTCAAGGGCACCGCCACCGAGGAGTCCGCGGGCGCGTACCGGCAGGCCGCCGAGATCGACAAGGCGTTCGTCCGGTGCGCGCGCCGACTGCTGCGCGCCGACGGCGCTCCCTCGTTCGCGACGCACGACCCGCGACTGGTCGAGATCGTCGAGGCGGTGGCTGCCCGCACGGGCCGCGCCGTCGGCTCCTACGAGTTCACCTTCTTCATGGGTCGCCAGGAAGGCCTCGCGCGTCGGCTGGTCGAGTCCGGCCACCGCGTGCGGGTCTACGCGCCGTACGGGCCGCACTGGTTCGAGCGCCTCGTGGCAGGCTTGGCCGAGCAGCCCAGCGGACTCGCCGCTGCCGTGCGCTCCCTGTTCCCCTGATCGCCCTCGGCGAGAAAGGCCCGGTGTCATGCGGACCGACGTCCGAAGGATCGTGGTGGTCGGCGGTGGGGTCATGGGCGGCACGCTCGCGGGCGGGTTCGTCCGGCGCGACCCGCGGCCGGACGTGACCGTCGTCGAGAAGAACGCCGAGCGGGCCGCGCAGCTGCGCGCGGAGCTCGGCGTCGAGGTGGTCGACCTCGCCGATGCCGGCGACGCGCTCGCGTCCGCCGACGTCGTCGTGCTCGTCGTCAAGCCCCAGGACGTCCCCGCCCTGCTCGCCGACGCGGGATCCCGCCTGCGCCCGGGAGCCCTGGTGGTGTCCATTGCGGCCGGGATCACGACCGCGACCATCGAGGCCGCGGTGCCCGCCGGGGTCCCGGTGGTCCGGGCGATGCCCAACACGCCGGCACGGATCGACCTGGGGGTGACGGGCATCAGCCCGGGGAGCTCGTGCCCCCCGGAGATGGTCGCGGTGGCACGCGAGCTCATGAGCACCGTGGGCGTCGTCGTGGAGGTGCCCGAGGAGCTGCAGGACGCCGTCACGGCGGTGTCCGGCAGCGGTCCCGCGTACGTGTTCTACCTCGCCGAGGCGATGGCCGCTGCGGGCGTCGAGCTCGGGCTGGACGAGGACACCGCCGCCCTCATGGCCGCGCGCACGGTGCTCGGCGCGGCGTCGCTGCTGGTCGCGTCGGGCGAGCCGGCGGCCGAACTGCGCCGCCAGGTCACCTCGCCCGGCGGGACAACGGCGGCCGCGATCGGCACGCTGGACAGACTGGGCGCCGCGGAGGCGGTGCGGGCCGCCATCACAGCGGCACGCGACCGCGGGCGTGAGCTGTCGGGAGGGTGACGTGGGCGAGCGCGTAGGGGTCGTCTGGGACGACCGGTTCAGCGCCTACGACTTCGGCTCCGGGCATCCGATGGCCCCCGTCCGCGTCCAGCTCGCGATGCGACTGGCCGCCGAGTTCGGCCTCCTGACGCTCCCGGGGGTGCAGATCATCGGCCCGGTGGACCCGGCCGAGGACGTCGTCCTCCTGCGGGTGCACGAGGCCGCGTACATCGACGCCGTCCGGCGGGCGTCGGACGACCCGCAGTTCTACGACAGCGAACGCGGACTCGGCACGGCCGACGACCCGGTGTTCCCCGGGATGCACGAGGCGTCCGCGCGGATCGCCCAGGGCAGCCGGCTGGCGGCGCTCGCCGTCCAGTCGGGCGAGGTCGACCACGGCGTGAACCTCGCCGGAGGGCTGCACCACGCGATGCCCGGCGCGGCGGAGGGGTTCTGCGTCTACAACGACGCCGCGGTCGCGATCGCGGCACTGCTCGACGGCGGGGCGGAGCGCGTCGCGTACCTCGACATCGACGTCCACCACGGCGACGGCGTGCAGGCGATCTTCTGGGACGACCCGCGTGTCCTGACGATCTCGGTGCACGAGTCGCCTGCGTCCTTGTTCCCCGGTTCGGGCTGGCCGCACGAGACGGGCGGCTCTCGCGCGCCGGGCTCGGTCGTCAACGTGGCACTTCCCGCGGGCACGGGGGATCAGGGCTGGCTGCGCGCGATCCACGCGGTCGTGCCGGACATCCTGAACGAGTTCGACCCGCAGTTCCTGGTTAGCCAGCACGGCGTGGACACGCACTTCGAGGACCCGCTGGCGCATCTCCTGGTCTCCGTCGACGGCCAGCGGATGGCCTTCGAGGCGGTGCACCGCTGGGCCCACCGGTATGCCGGCGGGCGCTGGATCGCCCTGGGCGGTGGGGGCTACGAGTGGGTCGACGTCGTCCCGCGCGCCTGGGCGCACCTGATCGCCGAGGCGGCTGGGGCGCCGATCGATCCGCAGGCCGAGCTGCCGGCGGGCTACCACGAGTTCGTGCTGGAGGCGCTGGGCCGGCAGTCGCCCGGCCGCATGACCGACGGCCGCCAGCCCTGGCCGCGTCCGTTCGACCAGGGTTTCAACCCCGACGACGCGGTCGACCAGGCGATCCTGACCGCGCGAGAGGCGACGTTCCCGCGGTTCGGGCTCACCCCGGAGCCGGGGCTGTGGTTCTAGCGCTCCATCTGCCGTCCCCACGAGATCTGCCTTCCCCACGAGCCCCACGGGCCACTAGTCTTCGCTCGCTGCCCGAGGTTGTGTGGTGCCGGTGGGGAAGCCGGCGCGGCCCGGGAGAGGAAGTTGGTTGCTGACGATGTCCTCGACCCCCGATCGGTCGTTGTCCGAGGTCCGGTTCCTCACCGTGGCGGAGGTCGCCTCGCTCATGCGGGTGTCCAAGATGACGGTCTACCGGCTCGTCCACAGCGGCGAGCTGCCCGCGATCCGGGTCGGACGGTCGTTCCGCGTGCCCGAGCAGGCCGTGCACACCTACCTGCGCGACTCGTACGTCGAGACCGCCTGAGGCTCCCGACGGCGACCGGCACCGGCTCCGCGCCGGTCCGCAGGTAGGGTGGGCGTCCGACCGGCATGACGAGCCAGGCATCGCCTCGACGCGTGCCGGCTACTCGAGATAGGGATCGTTGATGGGCTCTGTGATCAAGAAGCGGCGCAAGCGGATGGCGAAGAAGAAGCACCGCAAGCTGCTGCGCCGCACGCGAGTCCAGCGCCGCAACAAGAAGTAGCCGACCCGTCCGGAGTACCGCAATGACACGGACCGTGCTCGTGACGGGCGTGTCGCGGTACCTGGGCGGGCAGATGGCGTCCCGGCTGGCCGCCGATCCGGACGTCGATGCCGTCATCGGCGTCGACGTGGTGGCGCCGCCGGAGCCGATCGAGGGCATCGAGTTCGTCCGGGCCGACATCCGCAACCCCATCATCGCGAAGGTGATGGGGGAGGCGTCGGTCGACACCGTCGTGCACATGGGGGTCATCGCGACCCAGAAGCAGGCCGGCGGGCGCTCGACGATGAAAGAGATCAACGTCATCGGGACCATGCAGCTGCTGGCCGCCTGTCAGCGCACGCCCTCGGTGCGGTCGCTCGTGGTGAAGTCGACGGCGTCGGTCTACGGCTGCGGTCCGAAGGACCCCGCGCGCTTCACCGAGGACATGGAGCCGTGGCACGCTCCGTCGTCCGGTTGGGCGAAGGACTCGGTGGAGGTCGAGGCGTACGTGCGCGGCTTCGGCCGTCGCCGACCGGACGTCACGGTCACCACGCTGCGCTTCGCGAACGTGGTCGGCCCGCGCGTCCAGACGTCCCTGACGGCCTACTTCCGGCTCCCGGTGGTGCCGACCGTCCTCGGCTACGACCCGCGGCTGACGTTCGTCCACGAGGAGGACCTCCTCGGGGCGGTGCACCACGCCGTCGGCCGGCCGCGGCAGGGCACGTTCAACGTCTCGGGCGACGGCGTGCTCACGCTGTCGCAGGCACTGCGACGTGCCCGGAAGGCCTGGGTGGCCGTGCCGTCGCCGCTGTTCGGACCGGTCGGCCGAACACTGAGCCCTGCCGGACTGGCCGACTTCTCGTCCGAGGCGGTCCGGTACCTGACGTACGGCCGCGGACTCGACACGTCGGCGATGCGGGCGGTCCTCGGGTACGAGCCGCAGTTCACGTCCGCCGAGGCGTTCGACGGGCTCCGCCACGCGGGCCGGCCGGCGGGGGTCGTCGATGCCTGACACCCGGCCCGAGGACGCGTCGAACGCGCTGAGCCCGTCGAAGGCCGCCCGCCTCGTCGGGAACACCGGCCCGCAGCCGGTCCGTCCTGCCGCCGTGCCCGCGCGACCGGACCCCCGACGGCTCGCCGCCGTTTCCGACGACGTCGGGGTCCTCGTCGACGCCGGGCTGGAGTCCGCGGAGGACGAGAGCCTGCTGGAGTTCGTCCGTCGTCGGCTGACCGGCGACTACGCCGTCGACGACTTCGGGTTCGACCCCGAGCTGACCGACCGGGTCCTCCTGGCGGCCCTGCGGCCGCTGTACCGGTCGTGGTTCCGGGTCGAGGTGACCGGCCTGGAGAACGTCCCGTCCGACGCGGCGGCGCTGGTCGTCGCGAACCACTCGGGCGTCATCGCGATCGACGCGATGATGACCCAGGTCGCCCTCCACGACGAGCACCCGGCGCACCGGCACCTGCGCATGCTCGGAGCGAACCTCGTGTTCTCGACCCCGTTCCTGGGCGAGGCAGCCCGCAAGGCCGGTCACACGCTCGCGTGCCATCCCGATGCCGAGCGGTTGCTGGGAGCCGGCGAGGTCGTCGGTGTCTGGCCCGAGGGGTTCAAGGGCGTCGGGAAGCCCTTCAGCCAGCGCTACAAGCTCCAGCGGTTCGGCCGGGGCGGCTTCGTGGCCGCGGCGCTGCGGACGGGCGCGCCGATCGTCCCGACGGCGATCGTCGGGGCCGAGGAGATCTACCCGATGGTCGGCAACGCGAAGACGGTCGCGCGGATCCTCGGCCTCCCGTACTTCCCGATCACGCCGCTGTTCCCGTGGCTCGGGCCGCTGGGCATGGTGCCGTTGCCCAGCAAGTGGCTCATCCACTTCGGCGAGCCGATCCCCACGGACGGCTTCCCGGAGGGCGCGGCCGACGACCCGATGGTCGTGTTCAACCTGACCGACCAGGTGCGCGAGCAGATCCAGCACAGCCTGTACCGGCTGCTGGTCAAGCGACCGAGCGCGTTCGGCTGAGGAGCGAGGCGCTAGCCGAGCCCCGGAGGCCGGACGCCGTAGACCCGCGTTCGGCTGAGGCCCAGGCCGTAGCCGACCGCCACGCCCAGGGCGATGCCGCCCGCACCCGCAACGGCGGGCAGGGCCCAGCGCTTGACCTGCTCTCGGCGGCGGAAGTCGCGGGTCGCCCACCCGTTCTGCTTGGCGTGGGCCCGCAGTGTCGCGTCCGGGTTCACGGCGACCGGGTGGCCCACGATCGACAGCATCGGGATGTCGTTCGAGGAGTCGGAGTACGCCGAGCACCGGGCCAGGTCCAGGCCCTCGCGCGTCGCGATCGCCCGGACCGCCTCGGCCTTGGCCAGGCCGTGCATGGGCGGGCCGTCGAGGAGGCCGGTGTACCGGCCGTCGACGACCTGCGCGACCGTGCCCAGGGCGCCCGTCAGCCCCAGGCGCCGGGCGATCACGGTCGCGAGCTCGACCGGGGTCGCCGTGACCAGCCAGACCTGCTGCCCGGCATCGAGGTGCCCCTGGGCGAGCGCGAGCGTGCCGGGGATCAGCTTGTCCACCATCGAGTCGTCGAACACCTCCTCGCCGAGCCGCTCCAGCTCGGCGACCTCGCGACCCTCGATGAACGACAACGCCGCCTCGGTGGCCGAGGCCATGTCCTCGACGTCCTCCGAGCCGCTGAGGACGAACTTCAGCTGCTTGACGGTGAACCCGGCGATCTCGCGCGGGCTGAAGTAGTGCCGTCGGGCCAGTCCGACGGCGAAGTGGAACAGGCTCGCGCCCCGCATGACGGTGTTGTCGACGTCGAAGAACGCGGCCGCGGTCGGGTCGCGCCGCGGAAGCGCGAGGGTGTCGTTCGACGCGGCGGCGGCGGACGCCTCGCCGGCCTGCCGGTAGCGGGTCAGGAGGTCCGCCTGGAGCTGGCGGCCCGATGGCTCGTTCGGCACGCCACGAGAGTACCCAGCCGAGGTTGCCGGTGTGCCAGACTCGCTGCGCGAGGAAGGAGGCGGCCGTGAACGCCAACATCGCCGCGCTCCTGCGGTCCGCCGCCGACCGGCATCCCGACACGACCGCCCTCGTGGTCGGGGAGGACCGGTACTCCTGGACGGAGCTGGACCGTGCGGTCGACGCCTTCGCGGCGGGCTGCCTGCGGCGGGGGATCCGTGCGGGGGAGCGGGTGGCGCTGCTCCTGGGGAACTCCTACGAGTTCGTCGTCGCCTACTTGGGCACGGTGCGCGCGGGGCTGGTCGCCGTGCCGCTGAACCCGGCCTACACCGCCCCCGAGGTGGCGCTGATGCTGCGCGACTGCGGCGCTCGCCTCCTGCTCGTCCAGGAGGCCACGGCCCGCGTGGGCTCGGCGGCGGCCGACGCCCTGCCCGGGTGCGAGCTGGTCGACGTGTCGTTCGCCTGGGAGGGGCTGCTGGACCGCGACGCCGTGCTGGCCGAGACCGAGACCTCGCCGGAGACCCTCGCGCTGCTGCTCTTCACGGCCGGCACGAGCGGGCGGCCGAAGGGCGCGATGCTCACCCACGGCGCGCTGCGGGCCAACGTCGAGGACCTGCTGTCGCTCACCGACCCGCCGGCCGTGGCCGACGACGACGTCGTCCTCCTGGTCCTGCCGCTGTTCCACGTCTACGGGCTCAACACGGCGCTCGCCTTGTCGGTCGCGGCCGGCGCCACGATCGTCCTGACCGACCGGTTCGACCCCGTGGAGTCGCTCGCCCTCATCGCGCGGCACCGGGTGACGACCGTCGCGGGAGTTCCGGGCATGTACCGGGCCTGGTGCGCGGTGCCGGGCGTCGGCGAGGCGATGGCCACGGTCCGGCTGCTCTCCAGCGGCGCTGCTCCGTTGCCGGTCCGCACCTACGAGCAGTTCGCCGAGCTGACCGGCCTGCGGATCTACGAGGGCTACGGGATGACCGAGACGGCCCCGGTCGTCTCGACGACGCTCGTCTCGGGCGCGCCCAAGCCCGGGTCGGTCGGTCGACCCCTCCCGGGGGTCGAGGTGCGGCTGGTCGAGGAGGGCGTCGACGGGGCCGAGGACGTCGACGACGGCGACCCGGGCGAGGTCTGGATCCGGGGCCGCTCGGTCTTCGCCGGCTACTGGCCCGATGGTGCCGGAGGTCCGGACGCCGACGGCTGGTTCCACTCCGGCGACGTGGCGTACGCGGACGAGGACGGCGACCTGCATCTGGTCGACCGCCGGCGCGAGGTCATCTTGGTGAACGGGTTCAACGTGTACCCCCGGGAGATCGAGCAGGTCATCGACGACGTCCCCGGGGTCGGGGAGGTCGCCGTCGTCGGGGTGCCGGACGACGTCACGGGGGAGGCGGTCGTCGCCCTGGTCGTGCCGAAGGTCGGCGCCACCGTCGCGCCGGACGTCGTCCTCGCCCACTGCGCCCAGCGGCTGGCCCGCTTCAAGTGCCCGAGCATCGTCCGCGTGGTCCCCGAGCTGCCGCACTCGGCGACCGGCAAGATCGCCAAGGGACGCCTTCGCGAGGTCTACGGCGACGTGGCGTACGGGGAGTGACCGTGCACGTCACCCTCGTCGGCAAGCCCGGTTGCCATCTGTGCGACGACGCGCGGACGGTCGTGGAGCGGGCGTGCGCGGCGTCGGGGGCGACCTGGGACGAGCAGTCGATCCTGGACGATCCGCTGCTGGCGGACGAGTACGCGGAGCAGATCCCGGTCGTGCTCGTCGACGGGCGTCGGTTCGACTTCTGGCGGATCGACGAGGCCCGCCTGGCGGCTCGACTCACGGGAAGCTGACCGATATCCGGACGTCAACGTCCGGTCAACTTTGTGACTTCGTGCGGTCCTGCCTACCCTAAGCAGGTCGCTTCGCCGTGTGGCGGGCGGCTCCCCTGCACAGTGCTTCCCCTGGAGAACCGTGTCCCTAGACCGATCCGTCCGGTCGCCGTTGTCGGCGATCGGTCCGGCGCGAGGGACCGGGCGGGAGATCCCGGATGCCACGGTGGCCCGGCTGCCGGTCTACCACCGGGTGCTCGGGCAGTTCGCCGACGCCGGGATCACGACGGTCTCCTCCGACGAGCTGGCTGCCGCGTGCGGGGTCTCGCCCGCGAAGCTGCGCAAGGACCTGTCGCACCTGGGTTCGTACGGGACGCGCGGCGTCGGCTACGACGTGCGGTTCCTGGCCTACCAGATCGCCCGTGAGGTCGGCCTGACCCAGCCGTGGGGCGTCGTCATCATCGGGGCGGGCAACCTGGGCCACGCGCTCGTGGCCTACCGCGGCTTCGCGTCCCGTGGTTTCGCCGTCGTCGGCCTGTTCGACACCCACCCCGACGTGATCGGCCAGGTGCTCGGCGCCCCGGGTGCCCAGGTCACCGTCCGCTCGCTGGCCGAGCTCGAGTCCGTCGTGATGTCCGGGGGCGCGCACATCGGCGTCATCGCGACGC
>JAFIHP010000229.1 GCA_017849335.1 Actinomycetales bacterium
CACGCTACGGGGCGGGCGGGAGCGCAGACGAGACCGGCGGGGCCCCTGATGTCAGGGGCCCCGCCGGGTCGGTGGCGGGTCCAGGATTCGAACCTGGGAAGGCAAAGCCGACGGATTTACAGTCCGCTCCCATTGGCCGCTCGGGCAACCCGCCAGGGTGGTGCTCGATGGTGCGTCGGAAAGGATACACACGGCGCGCTGACACAATGACCGCGCACCCGAGCCGACCAGAAGGAGTGCCCCATGGCCGACAGCAGCTTCGACATCGTGTCCAAGGTCGACCGCCAGGAGGCCGACAACGCCTTGAACCAGGCGGCCAAGGAGCTCGCCCAGCGCTTCGACTTCAAGAACACCGGGACCACCATCGAGTGGAAGGGCGAGCTCGCGGTCGAGATCACGTCCGGGACCGAGGAGCGCGCGAAGGCGGCGCTGGACGTCTTCCGGGAGAAGATCGTCAAGCGTGGCCTGAGCCTGAAGTCGTTCGAGGCCGACGACCCCCGCTCGTCCGGCAAGGAGTACAAGATCTCGGGCACCTTCACGGCCGGCATCAGCACCGAGCAGGCCAAGAAGCTCGCCAAGCTGATCCGCGACGAGGGGCCGAAGTCGGTCAAGACCCAGGTCATGGGCGACGAGCTGCGGGTGACCAGCAAGAGCCGGGACGACCTCCAGGCCGTCCAGGCCCTCGTCCGGGAGGCCGACCTCGACTTCGCGACGCAGTTCGACAACTACCGCTGACCGGCCGGCCGGTCAGGACGCGGCCGGTCAGGACGCGGCCGGTCAAGACGTCGTTGGACGCATGCGCCCCGCCAGGGCCACCGCGGCGACACCGGTGACGGCCGACCCGAACCACAGCAGCGCATAGGTCACGGCCGTGGCCCCTCCGTGCAGCTCGGCGTACGCGTGGCCGAGGCTGAGCACGGAGACGACCACCGCTCCGAGCACGGCGTCGATGATCTGGATGGCGGCGGAGTTCGCCCCCAGGGACTGTGGCGGGGACAGCCGGGTGACCTGGACCGACACGGACGGGATCGCCAGACCCATCCCGATCGCGCCGGCGCCCCAGACCAGCGCCGCGACCCACGCGGGCACCGGCGTCAGCACGGCCACCGGGAGCACGGCGAGGGCCACGACCACGACGCTCGCGCCCACCCGGACCAGGCGGCTGCGGTCGCGATCGGCCGGCACGCGTCCTTGGAGGTACGAGCCGACGATCCACAGTGCGGCCGATACCGACAAGATCATGCCGGCCTGCGTGACGCTCAGGTCGCGGGTCCGGACGAGGGCGAGCGGGACGAACACCTCGGCGGAGAAGAACGCCGCCGCGATCAGACCGCGCATCATGACGCTGGTGGGCAGGCCGCGGGCGAAGACGAGCGCCCCGGCCGGCAGAAGCGGACGAATCGCCGCGCACAGCACCACGAGCCCGATCACCGCCTCCGCCAGGCCCAGGACGGACACGCGCAGCAACCCGGCCGGGACCCCGAGCAGCGCGCCCGCGGCGCCGGCACCGGCGAGCACGCGCCGACCCGCGCCGGGGATCCCGTGGCCGCCTTCGTACGCACCGATCCGCGGGAACAGCAGGAGAGCCGGACCCACGACGAAGACCGGGACGAGCCAGAACACCGCGCGCCAGGTCACCGACTCCGCGAGCCAGCCGGCGACGAACGGCCCGACCAAGGACGGGACGACCCACGCGGCGGCGAGGACCGAGAACGCCCGCGGGCGCAGTTCCTCGTCGTACGCCCGCGCGATCAGCACGTAGACGGCGACGATGAGCAGACCGCTCGCCGCCCCTTGGACCGCGCGCCCGACGACCAGGACGCCCAGCCCGGTCGCCGCTCCCGCGACCAGAGCGCCGACCGCGAACGCGACCACCCCGGCGACGAGCGGCTCCCGGGGACCGCGGGAGTCCGACCACAGACCGGCGACCACCATGGCGACGATCGACGTGGCCATGAACGCGCTGAAAGCCCAGGTGTAGGCCGCGACAGTGCCGAGCTCCTCGGCCACGACCGGCATCGCCGTCGCCGAGCCGATCCCCTCGAACGCGACGAGGGTGATGAGCGCGACGATCCCGACGCTCAGCGGCCGGTACTGCCCCCGCCAGACGGATTGCCCGGGCTGGGCCCCGGTCAGGATCCCCCGCCGTCGGACCCGCCGTCGCCACCCTTGCCGCGCGGCAAGCCGTTGATGATCTCCTGGCAGTCCGGGCAGACCGGGAAGCGGGAGGGGTCGCGGCTGGGCACCCAGGTCTTCCCGCACAGCGCCTTGACGGGCGTTCCCATCACGGCGCTCTCGACGATCTTGTCCTTCTCGACGTAGTGCGCGAACCGCTCGTGGTCGCCGTCGTCGCCGCGGTACGTCTGCTCCTCGAGCAGGGTCGTGCCCGACAGGTCCGGGGAGGCGAGCGGCTCGGTCGTCATGCCCGCAGTCTAGGGAGGACCGTCGTCCCGTCGGGTATCCCCTCGGGGGTATCGGGGTACCCTCGACCGATGAGCACCGTCACCGTCAGCGAGTCGACCTTCGGCGAGACCGTCGCCGCCAACCCGATCGTCCTGGTGGACTTCTGGGCTGCGTGGTGCGGTCCGTGCCGGGCGTTCGCCCCGGTGTTCGAGGCGGTGTCGCAGGCGAACCCCGACATCGTCTTCGCCAAGGTCGACACCGAGGCCGAGCAGGGTCTCGCCGGGGCGTTCGGCATCACCTCGATCCCGACCCTGATGGCGATCCGTGACGGTGTCGTCCTCTACTCCCAGGCCGGTGCCCTCCCCGAGCCGGCGCTGGTGAACCTGGTGCAGGCGGTCCGCGACGTCGACATGGATCAGGTGCGGGCGCAGCTCGCCGCGGGCGAGGCCCCGGCCGATCAATAGCGTGGCCGAAGGCCCTGTCCGTCGGGACCTTCGCCCATGCCGGGCAACCCGGGCACCGGCCTAGCGTTGGGGGCACAGCACACGCCCGGGAGGACGCCCACATGCCACAGCAGCCACTCGCCCAGGTCCCTTCGGATGCACAGTGGCACTGGCAGGAGCACGGTGCCTGCCAGGAGGCCGACCCGCTCCTGTTCTTCCACCCGCAGAACGAGCGCGGATCCTCCCGCGCCCGGCGCGACCGCGCCGCGAAGACGGTCTGCGCGAGCTGCTCGGTCCGGATGGAGTGCGCCGACTACGCGGTTCGGGCGCGCGAACCCTACGGCGTGTGGGGCGGGCTGTCCGAGGAGGACCGCGAGCACATCTACGCCCGGCTCGACTCCCGGCACTACCCCCGGGCGCGCGGCGAGGGTCTGCGCGCGGTCGGCGTCGACGCGATCGACGCAGCAGTCTCCCCCCGAGCCCTGGGCATCGCCTAGCCCCCGACCGCGCAGGCACGGCGCGCGGGACGCCGCGATAGCGTGACGTGGTGACGCTGCGCGGACGCGACTTCCTCAAGGAGTCGGACTTCACCCCGGACGAGCTCGACCAGCTGCTCCGGCTCGCGGCCGAGCTGAAGCAGCAGCGGCGGACCGGGACCGAGGTCCCCCGGCTCCAGGGCCGGCAGGTCGCCCTGATCTTCGAGAAGACCTCCACGCGGACCCGCCTGTCGTTCGAGGTCGCGATCCGCGACCAGGGCGGCCACGCGAGCCTGCTCGACCCGGCCAGCAGCCAGATCGGGCACAAGGAGTCGACCGCCGACACGGCCCGGGTCCTCTCGCGGATGTTCGACGCGATCGAGTTCCGCGGGGCCCGCCACGACAGCGTCGAGGAACTCGCCCAGTACGCCGACGTCCCCGTGTACAACGGCCTGACCGACCGGTGGCACCCCACGCAGATGCTTGCGGACTTCCTGACGATGCGCGAGCACGCCCGTGACCCGCACGAGCCCCTGCGCTACGCCTACGTGGGCGACGCCCGCTACAACATGGGCAACTCGCTGCTCGTGATGGGCGCGCTGATGGGTGCCGACGTGCGGCTGGTCGCTCCGGCCGAGCTGTGGCCGGACGCGGACGTCCAGGACCTGGCGCGCGAGGCGGCGGCCGCCACCGGGGCACGGCTGACCATCACGGACGACGCGGCGGCCGGGCTGGCCGGCGCCGAGTTCGTGCACACCGACGTCTGGGTCTCGATGGGAGAGCCGGACGACGTGTGGGCCGACCGCGTCGCCCTGCTGCGCCCCTACCGGATCGACACCGACTTCATGGCGCTCACCGGGGACCCGGGGTCGAAGTTCATGCACTGCCTCCCGGCCTACCACGACCAGGAGACGGCCGTCGGTCGCGCCGTGGCCGACCGGTTCGGCCTGCTGGACGGGGTCGAGGTCACCCACGAGGTGTTCGAGTCGCCCGCGAGCGTGGTGTTCGACCAGGCCGAGAACCGGATGCACACCATCAAGGCCATCCTGGTCGCGACCCTGGCCGACTGAGCCGCGGCCGGCGATCAGACGTCGTACTGCGCCCGCGTCGCCGACGTCAGCGCACGCAGCAGCCGCCGAAGCTGCTCGACGTCCGAGGGCGGCACGTCCCGCCCGATCCGCCGATGCGCGGCGTCCGCGGCGCGGTTGATCCGTGCGAGCGTCGCCCGCCCCTCGTCGGTGAGGGCGAACAGGGACGACGTGCGGTGGTCGGGGTTGGGCTCGGGACGGACCATCCCCTCGGTCACGAGGTCGTCGACGACGCGCTGGACGCCCTGGCGGGACACCCCGAGCCGCCGAGCGACCTGCGGCACCGTGAGCCGGCCCTCGTGGTCGATGGTCCACATGGCCTGCCAGCGCGCCTGCGTCTGACCCGCGTCGGCGGCCAGCAGCTCGCCGAGCCGGCGCCCCACTCCCGCGGCCTCGAACAGCTCGGCGTAGAGGCTCTCCATCTCGGTCGACACGCAGGCACTCTAGCCCGACTGCTGCCGATTCGCACGAAACGGCCGTATTGACAATATATTGTCATACTTGTTCGAATGCGTCCTTGTGAGGCGGTCACGCACACGAACGAACGACATCCCCGAACGGAGACCCATGAGCACCGACGTCACGACGACCATCACCCGCGCCCGTGAGCGCGCCGCACGGATCCGGCCGGCAGTCGGCGGCTTCCCGTACATGGCGGAGGCACTGCGGTCCGCGGGCGTCGACCGGTACCTGTTCGACGTCCCCTCAGCGACGGCGGGGTACCTGACCGCCACCGGAGACGTGCTGGTTCCCGGGCACCTGCTGCGCGACGAGACCACGGTCGTCCCGCCGTTCGACGCCGACGCCCTCATCTCGGCGATCCGCACCGACCAGGAGGGACGCTCGACGTTCCCGGAGTTCGTCGAGGCGTCGTTCCAGGCCGGGGTCGTCCGGTACGAGGTCGACCTCCACGCGCGCGAGTGCCGCTACGTCGGCACACGCGGCGAGTCGTACGTGGAGCCCTACCCCCGCGTCGACCTCGCGGAGGACGTGGAGCCCGTGTCCTAGGCCTTCGCGGCCTCGAGGCGCGCGCGCAGGTCGGCGAGCTGCTCGCGCAGCTCCGCCGGCACACGATCACCGAACTTCGCGAAGTACTCCTCGGTGAGGTCGCACTCGGCGAGCCACGTGGTCGGGTCGATCGCGAACAGGTCGGCCTGCGCCTGCTCGGACAGATCCAGGCCCTCGAAGTTGATCGCCCCGGGCTCGGGGAGGCGACCGGTGGCGGCGTCGACCGCCCCCGCCTCGCCCTCGATGCGTCGCACGATCCACTCCAGGACCCGCGAGTTCTCGCCGTAGCCGGGCCAGATGAACTTCCCGTCCGCGTCCTTGCGGAACCAGTTGACCGCGTAGATGCGGGGCAGGTTCGCCGGATCCGTGAACGTGCCGATCTTCAGCCAGTGGCCCCAGTAGTCGGCCATGTTGTAGCCGCAGAAGGGCAGCATCGCGAACGGGTCGCGCCGAAGCTGGCCCACGCCGCCG
>JAFIHP010000230.1 GCA_017849335.1 Actinomycetales bacterium
CTGGCGCGGGCCGGTGTTCGACCTCGTGACGAGCATGTCGAAGCTCATCGCCCTGGGCATCCCGCTGGAGGAGGTCGTCCCGCGCGTGACGATCGAGCCCGCGAAGCTGCTCGGCATCGACGGTGAGGGCTTCGGCGCCCTGACCGTCGGCGGTCCGGCCCACGTGACCGTCCTCGGCGACGGCGGCGTCGCGGTCCTGCCGGACGCGGCGGGCAACACGATCGAGGCCGCTCGCCTGGAGCCGACGGCCGTCCTGCTGGGCGGCGAGCAGTACGACCTCGTGCCCTGGCGCGGGCTCTCCGCGTAGCGGAGGATGCGGTCATGCTGAGCGAAGCACTCGCCGGGATCGTCGTGAACTGGGACGACGTCCCCGAGGACGTCATCCGCCCCGGCGTGCGTCGTCGGGTCTACTCCACCGACGAGGTCATGCTGTGCTGGCACAGCCTGTCCGTCGGCATGGATCTGCGCCCGCATTCGCACGAGGACTTCGACCAGCTGGCGCTGATCCTCGAGGGCGAGGCGAACTACTACATCGACGGCGTCGCACGTCGCATGGGCCCCGGTTCGATGCTCCTGGTGCCCAAGGGCGCCGAGCACTACATCGAGCCGCTCACCGAGCCGTGCATCAACCTCGACGTGTTCGCCCCGCCACGTGCCGACTACGCGGACCTGGCGACCCGTATCGTCGACGGTCAGTGACCCTGCCTCCGCTCGCACGTCGGTGCGCGTGGGCCGGCACGAACGGAGGGCGATGTTCGACAACCACCTGAAGGCGCTCTGGGCGTCCGGCGGGCAGGCGATCGGCGGCTGGGCCACGCTGGGGTCTCCCTTCGCGACCGAGGTCCTCGCCGTGGCCGGCTTCGACTACGTGTGCGTCGACCTGCAGCACGGGCTGGCACATGCCGAGACGATGGTGCCGATGCTCATCGCGACGGCGCGGACCGGTGTCACGCCGCTCGTGCGCGTGCCGGCGAACGCGAACGACGCGATCGGCAAGGCGCTGGACGCCGGTGCCCACGGCGTCATCGTCCCGATGGTGAACTCCGCCGAGCAGGCCGCCGCTGCCGTGGACGCCTGCCGGTACGCGCCCGACGGAGTCCGCAGCTTCGGCCCCGTGCGCGCGGGGCTGCAGACCGCCGGGATGTCGCTCGCCGACGTCAACGCGCAGATCCTGTGCCTGCCCATGGTCGAAACCTGGGAGGCCGTCGAGCGGATCGACGAGATCTGCGCGACGCCCGGTGTCGACGGCATCTACATCGGTCCATCTGACCTCTCCGTGACCCTCGGACTGCCGCCGTACAGCGACCCGGTCGCCGACGAGCTCACGGCCGCTGTCGAGCGCGTCCGGGCGGCAGCTCGGGCGGCGGGCATTCCCGTGGGCATCCACACGCCGAGCGGCCGGCAGGCGCGTGCCTACCTCGACCAGGGCCTGGACATGGTCACCGTGTCCACCGACGCAGCGATCCTGCGGACCGCGGTCACGGCCGAGCTCGGTGCGGCACGCGGCACGGCTGCCGGCACCGCCACCGGCGGCTACTAGGAGGCGATCGTGGCGCGGATCGTCGCCCGCTCGCCCATACTCGTCGGCACCCGCCGGCTCGTCCGCAGGAGGTAGCGCATGTCCGTCGCCGTCGTCGGGAGCATCAACGTCGACGTGACCGTCCAGGTCGCCCAGGCGCCCGAGGCCGGGCAGACCCTGCTGGGCGGTGACGCCCGCCGCTTCGGCGGCGGCAAGGGCGCCAACCAGGCCGTCGCACTCGCCCGCCTCGGCCGACCGGTCCACATGGTCGGCGCCGTCGGGGAGGACGGCGAAGGCGACTGGCTGCTGGCGCGGCTGGCGAGCGAGGGCATCGACATCGGCGAGGTCCGACGGGTCGACCACGCGAGCGGGCAGG
This sequence comes from Actinomycetales bacterium, assembly GCA_017849335.1. Classification (GTDB taxonomy): domain Bacteria; phylum Actinomycetota; class Actinomycetes; order S36-B12; family S36-B12; genus UBA10649. The sequence continues at coordinate 1,896 of JAFIHP010000230.1, forward strand.
CGTTCGTCTTCATCACGCCGGACGGCGACAGCACGATCGTCGTCGCCCCGGGAGCCAACGCCGCGGTGACCGCCGAGCAGGCGGCCTGCGGGATCGTGGCGCAGGCCGACGCGGTGCTGATCCAGCAGGAGATCCCGGTCGAGGCCGTCGCCGGTGCGGTCGCGGCGGCGCAGGGCCTGGTCATGCTCAACCCGGCTCCGGCCCGCGCGGTGGCCGCCGACGTGCTCGCGCGCGTCGACCTGCTGGTGCCGAACCGTGGCGAGCTGGCGACGCTGGTCGGCGCGAGCAGCCTCGCGGACCAGGAGCAGGTCGTCGCGGCCGCGCGATCGCTCGGGGTCCGCGGCGACGTCGTCGTGACGCTCGGTGCGGACGGCGCGCTCGTCGTCACCGGCCAGACGTCGGTCCATGTCCCCGCGCTCACCGTGGACGTCGTCGACGCCACCGCCGCCGGCGACAGCTTCTGCGCGGGGCTCGTCGACGCGATGCTCTCCGGCGCGGACCTCGTCGAGGCGACCCGGTTCGCGACCCGCGTCGCGTCCGTCACCGTGACCCGGCCGGGCGCGATGGACTCCCTGCCGTACCGCAGCCACGTGGCCCCGCCCGTCACCTGACCCGCCGGTGTTGAGGTTGGTGGCGGTTCCGGCACCTCGGAACCGCCACCAACCTCAACACGGGGAGGGGAGGGGTGGGGTCAGGACCGCGAGCGCGGCTTCGGCGGCCGGCAGGTCGGCACCGAAGGACGTCCACAGGACGCCGCCCCGGGCCAGCGGCACGAGGTAGGCCTCGCCGACGCACGCCGCGTCGCGCGCCTGGACCTGCGGTCCCAGGAGGGTCCGCGTGACCAGGCCGGACCAGCCGGCGGTGAGCATCCCGGCCGAGCGCTGGCTCTGTCGCAGTGCGGGATGTCCGCCGACGTCCGCGACGAGCCGCCCCGTCCAGGAGCCGCCACCTTCGCCGTGACGTCCCAGCTGGACCCTCTCGACGAGGTCGAGCGTGCCCTCGACCTGCACGTGCGTCGTGGCCAGGACGTCGGCCTGCGCGGTGACGACAACGGGAGGAAGCGCGACGGACGCCTCGGCGTCCGGCCCGACCGCGACCTCCAGCCGTACGAGCGCCGGCGCCGCGACCCGGGAGCGCGATGGTGGCCGCGACGCCACGCAGGTCCAGTCGCGCCCCGCGACCGACCTCGACGCGGACGTCGATCGCGTCGCCGCCGAGCGGACCCGCGGCCGTGCCGACGACGTGGACCTCGTGCGGGCCGGTACGCCGCAAGGCGAACGCGCCGTGCGCCTCGAGCGTCGTCAGCTCGGTCGCGCCCGAACGTCCGGCGCGGGCGATGACGACGACACGGCTACGCATGCGCCGCCTGCGTGCTCGTGCCGCCGTCGGGGTGGGCGTGCTCGCCGTGGCGGTGTGCCAGCTCGTGCAGGACCCAGTCGGCGACGTCGCGGGCGGTCGGGTCGACCGCCAGCGAGGTGAGCAGGACCGGCCGTCCGTCGCGCACGCGGTCCGCGTCGCCGCTCATGACGCCCAGGTCCGCTCCGACCAGCGGGGCGAGGTCGGTCTTGTTGATCACCAGGAGGTCTGCGCTGGTGACGCCCGGCCCGCCCTTGCGCGGCACCTTGTCCCCGCCGGCGACGTCGACGACGAACACCTGCACGTCCACGAGCCCGCGGCTGAACGACGCGGTGAGGTTGTCGCCGCCGGACTCGACCAGGACGACGTCGAGATCGGGGAGGCGGTCGCAGAGGTCCGCGACCGCGTCGAGGTTCGCCGTGATGTCCTCGCGGATGGCCGTGTGCGGGCAGCATCCGGTCTGCACCGCGACGATCCGCTCGTCCGGCAGGACGGCGTTGCGGCGCAGGAAGTCCGCGTCCTCGGTGGTGTAGATGTCGTTCGTCACGACACCGATCGACAGGTCGCTGCCGAGCGTGCGGCACAGGGCGGCCACGAGGGCGGTCTTGCCGGAGCCGACCGGCCCTCCGATGCCGACGCGCAGGGGTCCGGCGGCGCCGTCGCGCAGGTGCTCGTGCGGATCGTGGTCGTGGTGGGCTCCCATGGCGGCCTCTCGGTTCGGTGGGGTGGTCGGTCGGCGTGGATCGGGTCAGGACGAGAAGAGCCGGTCGGTGCGCAGGGCGTGCCGCTCGACGAGCAGGTCGACCGTGGGGCTGGCGACGTCCGGCAGGTCGGTGAGCGGTCCGGCAGCCGACGCGCTGGCGGTTGCGGCGACGGCCTCGACGAGGTCGGACAGGCCGAGCGTGGCGACGGCGAGCGCGATCGGGTCCAGGCCTAGGAGGCGCTGCGCCGCCGTGCTCGGACCGGTCAGCGCGAGGTAGGCCGCGGCGAGCGCCGCGTCGTAGGAGTCCAGACCGGCCGCCCGGGCCGCGAGGCCGAGGACGATCGGGTGGTGCGGCCGGTCGCCGAGGTCGCGCCAGTCGACGTCGGGACCGGGCGCGGCCCATGCTCCGCGCGCGAGCCGGAGCAGCCCGCGACCCTGCACCCGTGAGGCGGCCCGGGCGGACGGCGACGGCATCCGCGCGTCGGCCTCGGCGTCCAGCGCGTCGAGCATCGGCGCGCCGACACCGACCGCTGCCGCGGCGATGCCGGCCGCGACCAGCCCCGTCGTCTCCAGCCGCTCGCGCAGGAACGCGCACAGGGAGGACTCGTCGTGCACGCGACCCTCCGTGACGGCCTGCTCGACCCCGCCGGAGTGCACGTGGCCACCGGTCGGCAGCCGCTGGTCGGCGAGCGCGAGCAGGACGGCGCGGGCTGCGGGGGGCATCGCGCTAGAACAGGAAGTAGCGCTGCGTCATCGGCAGCTCCGAAGCCGGTTCCTGCTCCCACACCTCGCCGTCGATCCGCACAGTGAAGGTGTCCGGATCGACCTCGATCCGGGGCGTCGCGTCGTTGAGCGGCATGTCGGCCTTGCCGCGTCGGCGGACGTCGGCGACCGGGAGGAGCGCCCGCTCGACCCGTAGCCGGTCGGCCAGGCCGTCATCGATCGCCGCCGGGGCCACGAAGTGGAACGAGGTCCGGGCCGCGACCGTGGGCGCGGCGCCGAACATCGGTCGCGGGAGCACCGGTTGCGGGCTCGGGATGGACGCGTTCGCGTCGCCCATCGCCGCCCACGCGATGACGCCCCCCTTCATCACCAGGTGCGGGCGCACGCCGAACATCGCCGGCTCCCACAGCACCAGGTCCGCCAGCTTGCCGACCTCGACCGACCCGACGTGCTGGTCGATCCCGTGGGCGACCGCCGGGCAGATCGTGTACTTCGCGACGTACCGCCGGGCGCGCAGGTTGTCGTTGCCGACGTCGCCGGCCAGGGCGCCGCGGCGCCGCTTCATGACGTGGGCGGTCTGCCAGGTCCGCAGGACGACCTCGCCGACGCGTCCCATCGCCTGGGAGTCCGAGCCGATCATCGAGATCGCGCCGAGGTCGTGCAGGAGGTCCTCGGCCGCGATGGTCGACGGTCGGATCCGGCTCTCGGCGAAGGCGAGGTCCTCCGGGATCGACGGGTCGAGGTGGTGGCAGACCATGAGCATGTCGAGGTGCTCGGCGAGGGTGTTCACGGTGTGCGGGCGCGTCGGGTTCGTAGAGCTCGGCAGCACGTTCGCGTACGCCGCCACGGTGATGATGTCCGGTGCGTGCCCGCCGCCGGCCCCCTCGGTGTGGTACGCGTGGATCGCCCGTCCGCGGATGGCGGCCAGCGTGGACTCGACGTAGCCGGCCTCGTTGAGGGTGTCGGTGTGCAGCGCGACCTGGACACCGGAGGCGTCGGCCACGCTCAGGCACGCGTCGATCGCGGCCGGGGTCGTCCCCCAGTCCTCGTGCAGCTTGAACCCGGAGGCCCCGCCGCGTAGCTGCTCCCACATCGCCTCGTGCGACACGGTGTTGCCCTTGCCGAGCAGGGCGACGTTGACCGGAAGGTGGTCCATCGACTCGAGGATGCGCGCGAGGTTCCAGGCGCCGGGCGTGACCGTGGTCGCCTTCGAGCCCTCGGCGGGCCCGGTCCCGCCCCCGATGAGGGTCGTGATCCCGCTGCCGATCGCCTCGTCGACGATCTGCGGGCAGATGAAGTGCACATGCGTGTCGATCGCGCCGGCCGTCAGGAGGCGGCCGTTCCCCGCGATGACCTCGGTCGTCGGCCCGACCACCAGGTCCGGGTGGACGCCGTCCATGGTGTCGGGGTTGCCGGCCTTGCCGAGCGCGACGATGCGGCCGTCGCGGATCCCGACGTCGGCCTTGACGATGCCCCAGTGGTCGAGCACGACCACGCCGGTGATGACGACGTCCGGGGCGCCCTCGGCCCGGGTGGCCCGGCCCTGGCCCATCGACTCGCGCAGCACCTTGCCCCCGCCGAACACCGCCTCCTCGCCGGCACGTCCGGGTCCGCCGCACAGGTCGTCGGTGACCTCGATGAGCAGGTCGGTGTCGGCCAGGCGGACCTTGTCGCCGGTGGTCGGCCCGTAGAGCGCGGCGTAGCGCGCGCGGGAGAGCTCCACGTCAGTCCTCCGTCGCGGGGGCCGGGGCGTCGTCGACCGCGTCGAGGGCGCCGGGGGAGTCGAGGGAGAGCCCGGGCACGAGCCGGGCGCCGGCGATCGGGACGAGCGTCACGTCGCGGGCGATGCCGGGCTCGAACCGCACGGCCGTCCCGGCAGGGATGTCCAGCCGCTTGCCCCACGCGGCCTGCCGGTCGAGGTCCAGCGCGGCGTTGGCCTGGGCGAGGTGGAAGTGCGAGCCGACCTGCACGGGACGGTCGCCGGTGTTGACGACGCGGACGACGGTCCGCGGTGCGTCGGCGTTGAGAGCGATCACGCCCTCGGCCGCGATCACCTCGCCCGGCGTGACGGCGCTCTCCCCGCTGACACGGAAGGGGTCATGGATCGTCACCAGCTTCGTGCCGTCGGGGAAGGTTGCCTCGATCTGCACATCGGGCAGCATCGCCGGGACGCCATCCATGACGTCGTCCGTCGACAGGACCTCGCGGCCCGCCTGCATCAGCTCGGACACCGACCGACCGTCGCGGGCGGCCTCGAGCACGAACGCGCAGAGGATCGCGACGGACTCCGGGTAGTTCAGGCGCAGGCCGCGTTCCCGGCGGCGCCAGGCCAGGTCCGCGGCGTACGAGAGCATCAGCCGTTCTTGCTCATGCGGGGTCAGCAGCACGCGCCGACAGTAGTCGCGCGGTGTTTCGGCCGGGTGACCACGCCGCCCCCATTGACATTCGCGATCCGGCTCTCATACCGTCATGCGAGACATCGTCTCATCGGCAACAGATGAGACCTCGCCGAGCGATCGGCGGGCCGAGTTGCACGCCTGCGGCGTGCGCTCGCGCGGCAGGCGTCCATCCGACGAGCCGCGAAAGGGCATTGCCGTGAAGGTTGCGATCTACCACGAGCACGGGGACGCCGACGTCCTGCACATCGAGGACCGGGCCGTGCCCGAGCCGGGCCCCGGTGAGGTCCTGGTCGAGGTCGCGGCCTGCGGCCTGAACCACCTCGACGTCCTGCAGCGACGCGGTCCGGCGCTTATCCCCGGGTACTCGCTGCCGCACGTCGCCGGCATGGACGTGGCCGGAACCGTCGTCGCGGTCGGACCCCACGCGGACCTCGTGACGTCCGGACGGGTGAGCGAGGGCGACCGGGTGCTCGTGAACCCGGCCATCGGCTGCGGCCACTGCGCGGCGTGCGTCATCGCGGAGGACGGCAAGTGCGAGCGGGCGCTGGTCGTCGGAGGCAACCGCGACGGCGGCTACGCCGAGTACGTGGTCGTGCCGGTCGCGAACGTGCACCGCATCCCCGACCACGTCGGCTTCGAGGAGGCGGCCGTCGTCCCCACGGTGTGGATGACGGCGTGGCACGCGCTGATGGACACGGCCGACCTGCGGATGGGCGAGAGCATCCTCATCCACGCGGCCGCGAGCGGCGTCAGCACGGCCGCGATCCAGCTCGCCAAGGCGGCCGGTGCGTTCGTCGTCGCGACGGCGAGCACTCCGGAGAAGCTCGAGTACGCGACGCGCATCGGCGCCGACGTCGTCATCAACTCGACCGACGGCGACGTCGTCGCGGAGACGCGCCGGGCGACGGACGGGCGCGGCGTCGACGTCGTGCTCGACCACGTCGGCCCGGCCGTGTGGGACGCATCGATCTACAGCCTCGCGGCGAAGGGCCGGCTGGTCTTCCTGGGCAACACCACGGGCAACCGCGCCAGCCTGGACCTGGTCTACGCGTACCACTTCGGCCTGCGCCTGCTGGGCAGCGACCCGTACAACCGCCACGAGTTCCCGGCGATGCTCGCCGCGTACTGGGCCGGGGACTTCGTCACCCCCATCGACCAGGTCTTCCCCTTGGCCGAGGCCCGGGCGGCGCACGAGCGCATGGAGGCACGCGCGGTGGCGGGCAAGATCGTCCTCGTGCCATGAGCGAGGCGCCCGTGAGCCCCGCCGTGGTGTGGGAGGTCATCAACGGCTACACGGCCTACCAGGGCCTCGTGGCGGCGCTGGAGCTCGGGCTGGTGGACGCCCTCGCGGCCTGCGGCCCGGACGGGGCGACCGCGGCGGAGCTCGCCGGATCCGTGGGTGCCGCCGACGCGGACCACGTGGCCGTACTCGCCGACCTGCTGGTCAGCATCGGGCTGCTCGACGCGGACGGCAGGCGGTACCTGCTGACACCGGCGGCAGCCCGCTTCCTGGTCTCGAGCTCCCCGGCGCAGATGCGCGACCTCGTCCGGCTGTCGCCGGGACCTCAGCAGGCCTGGCAGCAGCTCGCGGAGACGCTGCGGAGCGGTCGGCCCTCGACCCGGGTCACCGTCGACCCCGCCGCGTACCTCGCGCCGCTGGTGGAGGCGACGGCCCCGACGCAACGCGCGGTGGCGACGGCGACAGCGGTGTTCCTGGACGCTGCCGGCCGGCTTCCCGCTGCGCCGCTCGTCATCGACCTCGGTGCCGGGTCCGCGGCGTGGAGCATCGCTCTCCTCGCCGCCCGGCCGGAGGCCCGTGCCGTCGCAGTCGACCTGCCCGGCGTGGCCCAGACGACGCGTCGGCTCACTGCCGATCTCGGCGCGCGCGTGGACGTCGTCGAGGGCGACTACCTCACCGTCGGGCTGCCGGACCGTGCCGACGTCGTCGTGCTCGGCCACCTGCTCCGCGCGGAGCCGCCGGCGCGGGCACGCGAGCTGCTCCACCGCGCGTTCGCCGTGGCCGGCCCGGACGCCGTCGTGGTCGTCACCGACTACCCGCGCCCCGCGCCACCGACCGACGACGAGACCGACCGTGCCGCGACGCTCGCTGCCGCACGGCACGAGCTCACGCTCGCGCTGACGATGCTCGCGTCGACCGACGGCGCCGGTGTCACGGTCGGCCAGCTCTCCGCGTGGGCGGCCGAGGCCGGTTGGCACGTCAGTGATCGGCTCGAGCCGCTGCCCCGCCAGCACGTCTTCCTGCTGCGCCCGGATGGCGCCGCCCGCTCCGACCGCCCTGCCCGCACCGACTGAGAGGAATGACATGACCGAGACGGCCCTCGCTCACGCCGACACGATCTTGACCCACGCGCTCGTCGTCACCGTCGACGACGAGCGTCGGGTCATCTCCGACGGCGCGGTCGCGATCAGGGGTGACAAGATCGCCGCGGTCGGGAAGACCGACGACGTCCTGGCGACCTGGACGGCCGACGACATCCGCGACGCGTCGCGGTTCGTCATCAC
>JAFIHP010000231.1 GCA_017849335.1 Actinomycetales bacterium
CCAGGTCCGGACCTGGTCGCCCTCGCGGTCTGCGCGCGGACATCGTCAGCGCAGGGACCTGCTCAGTGGAAGGAGTCGCCGCAGGCGCACGAGCCGGTGGCGTTGGGGTTGTCGATCGTGAAGCCCTGCTTCTCGATCGTGTCGACGAAGTCGATCGTGGCACCGGTGAGGTACGGAGCGCTCATCCGGTCGGTGACCACGCCGACGCCACCGAAGTCCTTGACCACGTCGCCGTCGAGGCTGCGGTCGTCGAAGAACAGCTGGTAGCGCAGCCCGGAGCATCCGCCCGGCTGGACGGCCACGCGGAGCGCGAGGTCGTCGCGACCCTCGGCGTCGAGCAGCGAGCGCACCTTGTCCGCCGCCACCTCCGTGAGGATGATGCCGTCGGTGACCGGAGCCTCGGTGATGGAGATGTCGGCCGACATGGGGATCCCTTCGCTTCGTCGCGGCCCGGTCGGGCCGTCCACCTGATGGCGGCAACCGCGTCCGGTCCGCCGGTATTCCCCGGACAGTGTCACATGCGACCGGCTCCCGGCGCGAGCACGCCGGGGCAGCGGCGTCGCCGACGGGGTGCACAATTGACGAATGGCTGACTCCGCCGGGACGGTTGCCTTCGTCGACCCCGAGCCCACTCCGCTGGCCCTGCTCCTCCTGGGCCACGGCTCAGACCCGGACAGCGAACGCGGCGTCGACTGCCCGGGCACCCTGCCCGCGCCATCGGACCCCGGCCTGGTCGAGCGCGCTCGGGCGGCGAAGGACGCCCTGGGCGACCGGGTGTTCATTCTGGGTCATCACTACCAGCGCGACGAGGTCATCGCGTTCGCCGACGTCACCGGCGACTCCTTCAAGCTCGCGCAGCAGGCCGCGGCGCACCCCGAGGCCGACTACATCGTCTTCTGCGGCGTCCACTTCATGGCCGAGAGCGCCGACATCCTGACGTCGAGCTCCCAGCAGGTCGTCCTCCCCGACCTCGCCGCGGGCTGCTCTATGGCCGACATGGCCGAGATCTCGCAGGTCGAGGAGTGCTGGCGGGTCCTGCAGGAGGCCGGTGTCGCCGACGTCACCGTGCCGATCACGTACATGAACTCCACGGCCGCGATCAAGGCGTTCACCGGCCGTCATGGCGGCGCGGTGTGCACGTCGAGCAACGCCGAGCGCAGCCTCGCCTGGGCGTTCGAGCAGGGTGAGAAGGTCCTGTTCCTGCCCGACCAGCACCTGGGCCGCAACACCGCGGTCCGCGATCTGGGGCTGTCCCTGGACGACTGCGTCGTCTACAACCCGAACAAGCCGAACGGCGGTCTCACCGCCGAGCAGCTCCGAGACGCCCGGATGATCCTGTGGCGCGGGCACTGCTCCGTGCACGGCCGGTTCACGCCGGACTGCGTCGACGAGGTGCGCGAGCGGATCCCCGGTGTCACGGTCATCGTGCATCCGGAGTGCCGGTACGACGTCGTCAAGAAGGCGGACGTCGTCGGTTCCACCGAGAAGATCATCGCGACGATCTCCGCTGCGGCGCCCGGGACCGCGTGGGCCGTGGGCACCGAGCTGAACCTCGTCAAGCGGCTCGCGCTCGCGAACCCCGACAAGGAGATCGCCTACCTGGACCGCACGGTCTGCTACTGCTCGACGATGAACCGGATCGACCTCCCGCACCTGGTCTGGGCGCTGGAGTCCCTCGTCGCGGGCACGGTCGTGAACCGCATCGAGGTCGATCCGGACACCGCCCACTGGGCGCGGGTCGCGCTCGACCGGATGCTCGCCCTCCCGGGCGTCTCGACGGCCGCCAAGCCCGACTGACCCCCCGCACAAGGCGGGCTACAGGCCTGGAGCACCCCAGATCGCGAACCAGCGGGACAGGTCCGCCTCCAGCGGGAGCTCTCCGGCGAGCAGGTCGCGGACCCGCAGCTCGAGCACGTTGTCCCGCTGCTGTGCTCCGGCGGGCGCGAAGGGATAGAACGTGCCCCGCTTGTAGAGGTAGACCATCGCCAGGGATGCGTGGTCTGGCCCGGTGAAGGACGCGTGCGAGCACAGCAGCTGCGGGCCGAAGCCGGCCTCCACCAGGGAGGTGTTGACCGCGTGGAGGTCCGTCACCACCGACGCGAGGTCCGCAGGCGTGGTCGTGACCACCAGCCAGGTGAACCCGAACTCGTCGGCGGCGACCTCGACCGGCGGTCCGCCGTCCGCGTCGAGCAGCCGGCGGACCTCGTCCTCGACGTCCGCGAAGGCCCGGCCCTCCGGAGCGCGGAACGCGACGGCCCCTCGGCCCGTCGGCAGCTGGTCCAGGCTCACCTGCAGCGTGATCGCGGCGCTGGGCAGCGCGAACAGCGCGTCGAGGTTCGGCCCGACCGGCTTGCGTCGGCCGAGGATCGCGTCGAACAGCCCCACGACTAGCGCTCGCCGAGCTGCGCCTGGATGCGGGCCAGCTGCTCCAGCCGCTTCTCCAGCGACGGGTGCGTCGCGAAGATGGTGGCCAGGTCGATCCCCTTGCGACCGCCGATGGCAGGCGCGAACGCGAAGGCGCTGACCGGCTCCATCTGGCGCAGGTCACGCGTGGGGATGGTCGCCATCTCTCCGGAGATCTTCTGCAGCGCGCGGGCCAGGGCGGACGGCTTGCCGGTGAGCAGGGCGGCGCCGCGGTCGGCTCCGAGCTCCCGGTACCGGGACAGGGCCCGCATGAGGATGAACGACAGGAAGTACACGACGACGCTGACGATCGTCACGGCGAAGACCATGATCGCGACGTTGTTGTCGCGGTTGCGACCCATCGTGCCCCACATCGCGCTGCGCATCATGAAGCCGGCGAGGATCGCCGTGAACGACGCGACGGCCATGACGGTGACGTCGCGGTGGGCAACGTGCGACAGCTCGTGCGCGAGCACCCCTTCGAGCTCCTCGGCATCGAGGCGCTTGAGGATCCCGGTCGTGACGACGACGACGGACCGCTTGGGCGATCGCCCCGTCGCGAAGGCGTTCGGCACGTCGGTGTCGGCGATACCCACGCGCGGCTTCGGCATGTCCGCCATGGCGCACACACGGTCGACGATGGCGTGCAGCTGAGGCGCCTGCTCCGGCGTCACGACGACGGCTCGCATCGAGCTCATCGCCAGCGAGTCGGAGAACCACCACTGCCCGAACAGCAGGCCGGCGGACAGGACGAGGACGAACCAGGCATTGACCCCGATCGCGATCAGCACCGCCGCCAGGACGACGTACAGCAGGCCGAGCCCGAACAGCGTCCCGACCATGCGGGCCGACAGCCCACGGTCGGATCCGTAGCGCGTGCGCGCCATGACTTAACCCTCGATCTGCGGCTTCTGCTCGCTCGGTCCGAGCTCGCGCTTCATCGCCTCCAGCTGGGCGTTGACGTCGTTCTCGCTGGCCATCCGCTCGAGCTCGACGGTGAGGCTGTCCTTGCCCATGCCGCTGGCGTCGGACAGAGCGCCGGACGCCACCAGCTCGTCGATGGCACCCGCACGCGCCTGCATCTGCGCCGTCTTGTCCTCGGCCCGCTGGACCGCGAGGCCGACGTCACCGAGCTCGCTGGAGATGCCGGCGAAGGCCTCGTTGATCTTCGTCTGCGCCTCGGCCGCCGAGTACGTCGCCTTGATCGTCTCCTTCTTCGTACGGAAGGACTCGACCTTGGTCTGCAGCTGGGAAGCCGCCGCCGTCAGCTTCTCCTCCTGGTCCTGCAACGTGGCGAGCTGCGTCTGCAGGTCAGCGATCTGCTGGTGCAGACCGCTGCGCCGGGTCAGCGCCTCGCGGGCGAGGTCCTCGCGCCCGCCGGCCAGCGCCGCACGCGCCTGCTCCTCGAGCTTCGCCTCCTGCTGGGCCAGGCTCTGGATCTGCAGCTCCAGCCGCTTGCGGCTCGTGGCCACGTCGGCGACTCCGCGACGAACCTTCTGCAGCAGCTCCAGCTGCTTCTCGTACGAGTAGTCGAGCGTCTGCCGGGGGTCCTCGGCCTTGTCCAGGGCGGCGTTGGCCTTGGAGTTGAAGATCAGCTTGAAGCGCTGCCACAGGCCCATCGAGGGTTCCCTTCGTCGCGTGCCGTCCACCTAGCGTAACGGGGACACGAGGGACCACGGCCCGCGAGCGACCGACTAGGCTCGCTCCTCGTGTTCGGTCGCAAGTCGTCCCCCGCCCCTGACGAGTCTCCCGCCACGCCCGTCGACGCGCACGACCCGACGTCGCCCAAGGGTCGTCCGACCCCGTCGCGCCGGGAGGCAGAGCAGGCGCGCAAGCAGCGTCTGACGATCCCGAAGGATCCGAAGGAGGCGAAGAAGGCCTCCCGCGACCGCGAGCGTGAGGAGCGCGCCCGTCGCCGCGCCGGGATGATGGCCGGAGACCCGCGCTACCTGCCCGCGCGCGACCAGGGCGCCGGCAAGGCATTCACCCGCGACTTCGTCGACTCCCGCGTCACGCTGGCCGAGTACTTCATCTTCGTGGCGATCGGCGTGCTCCTGCTCGGCTTCATCCGCAACCCGGCCGTCCAGTCGCTCGTGTCCCTCGCCTTCTTCGCGTTCACGGCGATCATCGCGATCGACACGGTGATCTTGCTGTTCACGCTGAACCGGCGTGCCAAGGCCGCCTTCCCCGACCCGGCCGACCGCAAGGGGATCACGCTCTACGCGGCGCTCCGCACGCTGCAGATGCGCCGGCTGCGACTGCCACCGCCGCGCGTACGCCGCGGTGGCCGCCCGATCGAGAAGGGCTGAGCCCCCGTGCCGTGGACCTGGGCCTTCGAGCCCGCCGATCCCGCGAAACCAGTCGACCCGCCGGTCTCCCAGGAGTTCCCCACGCAGGCGGACGCCGAGACCTGGCTCGGCGAGAGCTGGCGCGAGCTGCGGGCGGACGGCGTCACGGCGGTGACGCTGCTCGAGGAGGAGCGCGTCGTCTACGGCCCCATGCCGCTGGACGCCTGATCGGTCGGTCGACCACCGCGGCTTTGACAGCACCGGTGGCCACGTGGTCGGATCGCGCACACAACTGAATCCACTCGTTCGACGTCCAGGGGAAGTCCGGTTCGATTCCGGCGCTGTCCCGCAACCGTGATCCCCGCAAGGGGGAGTCGGAGCACCTGGCGAACGCGAGCGGCTCCATCCGTCGAGGTAACGGGACGAGAGCTCAGGTCCTTCGGGACCCGCCGCCCTCGGTCCGGCACCGCTCCCACCCGAGGAATCGAATGCTCACCCTTCGCTCCACACGGCGTCTTGTCGCCGCGTCCGCCACGGCCGGCCTGGTTCTCACGCTCGCCGGCGTCGCCTCCTCCGCCTCCGCCGCCGCCTCGAACACCGGCCTGTTCGGCGCATCGGACCCGACCTACGACGGCGCCTACCGCCAGTCGATGGCCCTGCTGGGCCTGAAGGCCGCCGGGACAGCCCTTCCGGCGTCGGCCGTGGCCTGGCTGTCGGGCCAGCAGTGCGCGTCGGGCGCGTTCGAGGCCTACCGGGCCGACACGGCCGTCCCGTGCGCCGACCCGAACCCGGAGACGTTCACCGGTCCCGACTCCAACTCGACGGCCCTGGCCGCGCTGGCCCTCACGGCAGCCGGGCGGCCCGCCGCGGCCCAGCGTGCGGTCACGGTCCTGCGGTCGGTGCAGAACGCCGACGGCGGCTGGGGCTACACCCTCGGCGCCGCGTCCGACGTGAACTCCACCGCGCTGGTGCTCGCCGCGCTGCAGGCGTTCCCGACGACGCTCCAGGCCGACGGTCCGATCCCCCGCGGGACCGCGTACCTGAAGAAGGCGCAGCTGCCGTGCACCGCGGCGCCGGCCTCGCGCGGCGCGCTCCCGTACCAGCCCGGCCAGGCCGCCAACGCGCTCGCGTCGACCCAGGGCCTGCTCGGCTGGAGCGGATCCCTGCCGGTGTCCCCCGCCAAGACGACGACGTCGCTGGCGCGCACGACCTGCTCCTCCCCGGCCGCGACGCGGCTCGCGTGGAGCGTCAACCGGCTCCTGGTCACGTCCAAGGGCCGCATCCCGTCCGCCATGGATGCCAAGCAGATCGACTGGAATGCGACCGCGACCGGGGTCCTCGCGCTCGCGTCGGCGCACACCGGCCGCTCGGGTCAGGCCGTCGCGATCGCCGCGCTGGGCCGCAACGCCGCCGCGTACACCGGCACCGGCGCCGCAGCCAACCCGGCCGCGACCGGCACCTTGATCCAGGCCGCCGTCGCAACGGGCAAGAACCCGAGGTCGTTCGGGTCGGCGAAGACGAACCTCGTCTCGTTGCTCCTGGGAACCCTGCAGAAGTAGCCGGATGACCCGATTCCGCGTCGTGACGACGACGGCCGCGATCCTCGCGACCGTCGTCGTCGGCGCGGCCCCGGGTGCCGCCGCGATGGTCCCGACGGCGGCCTACCGCTACTGGACGTACTGGGTCGCCGAGCCAGGCGAGTCCACCTGGACGTTCGCCTCGGCCGGTCCCGCGTCGCTCATCCCGGCCGACGGGTCGGTGCAGGGCTGGCGCTTCGCGGTCACGACGGCGGCGGGGACCGCGTCGTCCCAGCCCCGCACGGCCCCGTCGTTCGCCGACATCTGCGCGGACACCCCCGCGAAGGACGGCAGCAAGCGCGTCGCTCTCGTCATCGACCCTGGGACCGGCGCCGACGCTCCCCCGGGCCAGCTGCCGGGCGACGTGCAGACGTCCTGCGTCGTCGCGGACACCGACGCCACGGGCTACCAGATCACCCGGTCCGTCACGACGGTGCGCGCCGAGGGCAGTGGCCTGGTCTGCGGTGTCGGCGGATACCCGACGGGCGAGTGCGCGCCCGTGGTCGACGGGCCGTCAGCATCCCCGCCGGACCCGACGACGTCGGCCGCCGCGACCCCCGACGCCATCGGCGCGGGCAGCGCGATGGACTCGGCGCCGGCCACCGCGCCCGCGTCCGCGGCGGGCGCCGGCAGCCCGCTTCCGCTCCTGGCCGTGGTCGTGCTCGCCGCCGCCGTCGGTGGCGCC
>JAFIHP010000232.1 GCA_017849335.1 Actinomycetales bacterium
GAGATCCGGGCGCATGCGCAGTAGCGCGGCCGCCCGGCGTGGAGAACTCGTCCCGACGATCGCCCCGCGCGGCAGGTCGGCGAGCCGGCGGCCCTCGCGGGACACCAGCGCGTCGCGCGGGTCTGCGCGCACCGGGACCGCAGCGACGACAATGCCGGCCACCGGTTCGCTGGGAAGGTCCTTGTACGAGTGGACTATCACGTCGACGTCACCGACGAGCAGCGCGTCCCGCAGGGTCGAGACGAAGAGCCCCGGCCGTCCGGACGTCAACGGGACCGAGGTGTCGTCGCCGTGCGTCCGGACCAGGACCTCGACCCACGGACGCCCCGCGACCTCCGCAAGGGCGTCTCCGACGGTCGCCGACTGCGTGCGGGCGAGGACGCTCGCCCGCGTTCCCAGGCGGATCGCGTCAGCCATCGACGTCGACGTCGATCCCGAACAGCGTGTGAACGGCCTTGCGGTAGTCGGCGAAGTCGCCGGTCCGCGCCAGCTCCTGGGCCCGCACGGACGGCGTGTGCAAGATCGCGTTGGAGACGCGGCTGAGCGAGCGGGCGACCTCCTCGGCGGTCTCCTCGTCCACCCGTCGTCGGATCCGCTCGATCTCCTCGGAGATGATCCCCATGACGTGCGCGCGCATCGCGACGACCGCGTGGTCGGCCGTCCGTCCGGTCTCGCCGTCCTCGAAGTCGCGCACCGCTGCCAGCACGATGTCCTGCGCCTCCAGGATCGCCGCAGCGTGCTCGGCGGGCGCGTGCGCACCGACGACGGCCAGGTCGATCACGTCGACCTCCGGCAGGGCCCGCACGTCGGGCGCCACGTCCGCCGACAGCGCCGGGTCGAGCACCGGAAGCGGGCCACGAGAGCCGACGCCGGCGGCCTGCACCAGCGCGAGATCCACGAGCGGGTGCGGAGCGCCGCTGCAGGCGACCACGAGATCCGCGGCACCCAGAGCCGTCGGCAGGCCACTGACCTCGATCGCCGCCACGTCGTGCGATGCGGCGAACGACGCAGCCCGCCCGGACGACGAGTAGACGCCGATCTCGACGCATCCGCGTCGCTGGAGAGCGGCGACGACGATGCGCGCGTACGAGCCGGTGCCGATGACCATCGCCGTCCTCCCGGCGATGGGACCGTGCCGCTGCTCGACGATGTCCAGTCCGACGCTGACGATCGACCGTCCTGCGGCCCCGAGCCCCGTCGACCGCGTCACCGACTTCGAGGTCGCCAGCGCCCGCTGCAGCATGCGCTCCAGCGCGGGGCTCGTCGTCCCCTCGGCGTGCGCGGTGGCGAGCGACGCCCGCACCTGGCCGGCGATCTCGTCCTCGCCGACGACCATGGACTCCAGCCCAGCGGAGACCGAGAACAGATGCTGCGGGACCGATCCGCCGACGACCACGCGCATCGAGTCGGCGACCACGTCATGCGACAGTCCGGTCCGCGCCGAGACGGCATGCGTCGTCAGGTCGACCGCGTCGTGGAAGCGCACCAGATCCAGGTAGACCTCGAACCGGTTGCACGTGGCGAGGACGGTCGCCCCGGCGACGTCGGCGCTGGCGTCGACGAGGTGTCGCGCGAGGCCGGGAGCGGCGGACGACAACCGCTCCAGCTCGTCGAGGGCGACGTCGCGGTGGCTCACCCCGACGAGTGCCAGCACCATGCGCAAAATCGTACGCAGCGGCCGACGTCGGGTTCCCACGCTGCGCCGGTATCCCCGGCATGCGGGGCCTAACGTGCGCGCGTGGTCGAAGCGAAGACGTCGTCGGTCCTGGCTGCCGCGCACCCGCTGGTCGACGGCCGCACGTCCGGAGCAGCCCTGGTCCGTGCGTACCGGGGCGAGCGGCCCGAGCTGCGGCCGGTGTGGTTCATGCGGCAGGCCGGCCGATCTCTGCCGGAGTACCGGCGCGTCCGCGAGGGCCGGGGGATGCTCGAGACCTGCGTGACGCCGGAACTGGTGGCGGAGATCACGCTGCAGCCGGTCCGTCGTCACGGGGTCGACGCGGCGATCCTCTACAGCGACATCGTCGTCCCGTTGCGTCTTGCCGGGGTCGATGTCGACATCGTCCCGGGGGTGGGCCCGGTGCTCGCCGCGCCGGTGCGATCGCGGGCGGACGTCGACCAGCTGCCGCCGCTGGACCCGGGCGCGCTCGCGCCGATCACCGACGCCGTGGCCTTGACGGTCGCCGAGCTCGGGTCGACGCCGCTCATCGGCTTCGCCGGCGCGCCGTTCACCCTCGCCTCGTACCTGGTCGAGGGACGCCCGTCGCGCGACTACGTGCACACGCGGGCGCTCATGCGCGACGACCCGGCGACCTGGCATGCGCTGCTCGGCCGCGTCGCCACGATCTCGGGGACGTTCCTACGCGCCCAGGTCCTCGCCGGCGCGAGCGCCGTGCAGCTGTTCGACTCCTGGGCCGGCGCCCTCACGCCGACCGAGTACGTCGAGCTCGTCCAGCGGCACTCGGCGGCGACGTTCGCGGCCGTCAGCGACCTGCCGGTCCCGCGCGTCCACTTCGGCACGCGGACACGGCCCCTCCTGACGTCCATGCACGCAGCCGGGGCGACGGTGATGGGGGTCGACACCGAGACGCCGCTGGACGAGGCCAGCGCCATCCTCGGCGGCTCCGTTCCCCTCCAGGGGAACATCGACCCCGACCTCCTCGGGTCCCCCTGGCCGATGCTGCGGGAGCACGCTCGGGACGTCCTGCGACGCGGGCTCACGGCGCCCGGCCACGTGGTCAACCTCGGCCACGGCGTCCCACCCGACACCGACCCGGACGTGCTGACACGACTCGTGGAGCTCGTCCACGAGGAGGGCTGATGCCCGACAGCGAGGTGATCGTGGTCGGCGCCGGCGTGGCCGGCCTCACCGCGGCCCGCGAGCTCGCGCTCGCCGGACGCACGGTCAGCGTGCTGGAGTCGGGTGACCGTCCGGGCGGCACCCTGCGCACGGCGACGATCGGCGGGGTGGACCTCGACGTCGGCGCGGAGGGGTTCTCCGTCGCCCGCCCGCAGACCCGTGCGCTGATCGACGAACTCGGCCTGGCGGACCGCGTCGTCGCTCCGCGTCGCAGCGACGCTCGGCTGCTCCTGGACGACGGCCTGCACCGCGTCCCGCCCAGCCTGCTGGGGATCCCGGTCGATCTCGGCGATCCCCTGACGGTCGACGTGCTCGGCGCCGACGCCGCGCGGCGCGCGCAGGGGCGCGACCGTGCCCCGGTCGGAGAACTCGCCCCGGACATCGCACTCGGGGCGCTGGTGCGCGAGCGCATGGACGCGGACGTGGTCGCGCGCCTGGTGGCTCCGGTCGTCGGTGGCGTGCATGCGGTGGACCCGGACACGGTGGAGGCCGAGGCGGTCGCCCCGGGGCTGCTGGGAGCGCTGCGCGCCGAAGGGTCGCTCGCCCGCGCCGCGGCGCGCCTGCGGGCCGCGAACGGGGCACCCGGCTCGGCCGTCAACGGACTGGTCGGCGGCATGACGGCACTGGTCGGTGCCCTGGTCGACGCGGCCGGCGGCCTGGGCGCGGACATCCGGCTGAACAGCCGCGTCCGATCCGTGCGTCGCGCGGGACACCGCTGGCAGGTCCGGACCGACGACGGAGCGCGCGCGTGCCAGGACCTCGTGCTCGCGCTCGACGCCCCGGCTGCGGCCATGCTGCTCGGCGACGATCCCGCGTGGTCTGGCGTCGTCGCACCGTTGCGGTCCGTCCGCCTGGGCGATGTCGCCGTGGTCGCCCTGCTGGTGGACCTCCCCGTCGTCGACGACGACCCGCTGGGGTCGGGCGTGCTGGTCGGCCCGGGACATCCGTCGGTCCGGGCGAAGGCCCTGACGCACGCCAGCGCGAAATGGGACTGGGTGCGGGAGCGGCTCGGCCCCCCGCGGCACGTGGTCCGGCTGTCCTACGGGCGCGACGGGACGCTCGCCGAGCAGGTCGATGCGCTGCCCGCGACCGCCGCTGCCGACCTCGCCGCCCTGCTCGGGCGGGAGTCCGTGGCGGTCGAGCAGTCCGCCGTCGCCCGCTGGCCGCGCACGCTCGTCCGGCCGATGCCCGGACACCGCGCCACGGCCGCCGCGATCGTCGACGCCGCGACCGCCGCACCGAACCTGGCCGTCGTCGGTGCCGGTCTGGGCGGCAACAGCCTCGCCGGCACGATCGCGGTGTCGCGAGGCGTGGTCGCGCAGCTCACGAGCTGACGGCGCCGCGCGATGAGGTCGCACCGGTTCGCGTGTGGATCCGCACCCCGTCATCGCTGAAGATGCTCAGGATCTCGGCCGGTGCCGAGCCGTGCGCCGCCAGCGCGTGCGGGATCCGCGTGTCGAACTCCGCGGCCTCGCCGCGACGAAGAACCAGGTCCTGGTCTCCGACGACGAGCCGCAGCCGTCCGGCGAGCACGTACAGCCACTCGTACCCGTCATGGACACGAAGCCGCGGCACGCTCTTCCGGGGCGGGAACACGACCTTGTACGTACGGACGGGCGCGTTCTCCGGCGTGAGCGGAGTGACGACGAGCCCGTTGCGGCGCATCGCGGCCAGGCGCACGCGGGGATCTCGCGGAGGCTCGGCCACCAGGTCGTCGATCCGGATACCCAGGTGGCGGGTGAGGGGGACGAGCAGCTCCAGGTTCGCCTGACGCTTCCCGGACTCCAGACGCGACAGCGTGCTCACGGAGATGCCCGCCCGAGTCGCCAGATCGTCGAGGGTCCACCCGCGTTCCTGCCGCGCCGCCCGCAGGCGGGGACCGATGAGGCTGACGTCGTCTCGCACGCGATCCTCCAGAACTTGCCATGTTCGCAAGGTGCCTTGCCGAAGTGATCGTAGCCCTGGTCCACTGCTGACATGGACGAGAACTGGGACGTCATCGTTGTCGGCGGCGGGGCCGCCGGGCTGGCCGCCGCCCTCATGCTCGGCCGGGCACGCCGGAGCACGGTGGTCATCGACGCCGGGAGCCCGCGGAACCGCTT
This sequence comes from Actinomycetales bacterium, assembly GCA_017849335.1. GTDB lineage: Bacteria > Actinomycetota > Actinomycetes > S36-B12 > S36-B12 > UBA10649. Next base: position 4,960 of record JAFIHP010000232.1, read on the forward strand.
CGCCGCGCACATGCACGGCACTCTCGGGATGGAAGGGCTCGACCCTGCGGACCTGCTGCACCGCGGACGGTCCGAGGTCGCGACCTATGGCGTGACCGTCCGCAGCGGCACCGTCACGCAGGCCGACGCGGATGCCGACGGGGTCCGCGTCGAGCTGGCCGACAGTGCCGTGCTGACCGCCCGAGCCCTGGTCGTCACGACCGGCCTCGTCGACGAGCTGCCCGCGGTCGAGGGGCTGCAGCGGCGCTGGGGACGATCGGTGCTCCACTGCCCGTACTGCCACGGCTGGGAGGTCCGCGATGCTCGGCTGGGCGTCATCCTCACCTCCCCCCTGGGCGTGCATCAGGCGCAGCTCGTCCGGCAGTGGAGCAGCGACCTCACGGTGTTCGTCGCCGACGAGCAGAACCTGGACGCCCGTACGGCGGAGCGCCTCGCGTCACGGGGCGTCCGGGTCGTCCGGGAGGCGGTCGTCGCCCTCCTCGGCGAGGGTGACGGCCTCACTGGTGTCCGCACTGCCAGCGGCGACATCGTCGACATCGACGCCGTGTTCATCGCCGCGACCACGCGTCCCTCCGACGCCTTCCTCGCCGGGATCGAGCTGCGACGCGCGACGACCCCGATGGGGGAGTTCGTGGAGGTCGACGCCACCGGCCGGACGAGCCACCCGCGCATCTGGGCCGCCGGGAACGTGACGAACCCCGGGGCGAACGTCCCGATGTCGATCGGAGCCGGCACGCTCGTCGGGGCGGCGGTCAACGCGGCGCTCGTCGAGGAGGACTTCGACGCGGCCGATGCCGGGCGACCGGACTTTCGCGACGCGGTGTCGTGACGGTTCGGCCACGGCCGATGCACACTCGCGACGTGACGAACGCCGCGCACCCGACTGCCCGTGAGATCAACGACACCATCCGGTACACCTGCTGGGCCGTCTACGCCCGGACCGGCGCCGACGTGGCCGACGATGCGGCAGCCGGTCTCGCCGGGCTCGTCGACGCGTGGGAGGCAGAGGACGTCGTCGTGCGCGGCTGGTACGACGTCAGCGCCCTGCGGGCGGACGCCGACCTCATGGTCTGGCTCCACGCCCCCACGGCCGAGCTGATCCAGGGCGCGCTGCGGCAGCTGCGCCGGTCGGCCGTCGGGGCCTCGATCACGCCGTCGTGGTCGGCGATGGCCCTGCATCGCCCGGCCGAGTTCAACAAGGGCCACGTCCCGGCGTTCATGGCTGGGAAGGAACCCCTCACCTGGGCGACGGTGTACCCGTTCGTACGGTCCTACGAGTGGTACCTGCTGCCCGACGAAGAGCGTCGCGCGATGCTCGTGGAGCACGGCTCGATGGGGCGCGGCTACGGGGGCATCCTGTCGAACACCGTGAGCGCGTTCGCCCTCGGCGACTACGAATGGGTCCTGGCGCTGGAGTCCGACGACCTGCACGAGACCGTCGACATGATGCGCCACCTGCGGGGCTCCCAGGCGCGTCGTCATGTGCGCGAGGAGGTGCCGTTCTACACCGGCCGGCGGCTCGACGGCCTCGACGCCGTGGTCGACGTGCTGCGATGAGGTTCGACGCCGTCCTGCTCGCCTCGTTCGGCGGCCCGGAAGGCCCCGACGAGGTAATGCCCTTCCTGGAGCAGGTCACGGCCGGCCGGAACGTGCCCCGTGGGCGGCTGGAGCAGGTGGCCGAGCACTACCTGGCTCTCGGCGGCGTCAGCCCGATCAACGGGCAGAACCGCGCCCTCCTCGCCGCGCTGCGAGCCGAGCTCGCCCGTCGACAGGTCGACGTTCCGGTGCTCTGGGGCAACCGCAACGCGGCGCCGACGTTCCCCCAGGCTCTCGCCGACGCGCGATCGGACGGCGCTCGAGCGGTCGTGGCGATCACGACCAGCGCCTACTCGTCGTACTCCGGCTGCCGTCAGTACCGCGAGAACCTCGCCGCGGCACTCGAGGACGCCGGCCTCGCCGGCATCCTCGACGTCCGCACGATCCGGCCGTACGGGGGCCGTCCGGAGTTCGCCGCGGCGTTCGTGCCGGGCGTCGTCGACGCGCTGACCGACCTGCTCGCCCAGGGCCACTCCCCCGCCACGATCCGCGTGCTGTTCTGCACCCACTCGCTCCCGGTGTCGATGGCCGGGACCTCAGGCCCGGCCGAGTCCGAGCGCAGCGGTCGGCGCGGCTACGTGGCCGGCCACACGGTGGTCGCCGAACGCGTGATCGCCGGCGTCGTCGATGCCGGGCTGCCGGCGCCGTCGTGGCGTCTGGTCTTCTCCTCCCGCAGCGGCCCCCCGCACGTGCCGTGGCTGGTTCCCGATGTGGCCGACGCACTCGCCGAGGTCGCCGACGACGATGCGACGGCGGTCGTCGTCGTGCCGATCGGGTTCGTCAGCGACCACATGGAGGTCGTGTGGGACCTCGACCGCGAGGCCGCAGCCGTCGCACGGGACCTGGGGCTCGACTTCCGCCGAACGCCGACCCCGGGCACCGATCCGGGCTTCGTGTCGCTACTCGCCGATCTCGTGGTCTCGGCGCTGCGCGACGAGGACGTCGACACCGGATCCGCGCCGGGCGCGCCGGCCTGCTGCGGCGAGGGCTGCTGCCCCGGCCCGTCGGTCCGCGCCGCGGTCCGAGCGTGCTGACGTGGCCTACGCTGCACGTGCCATGGACATCCGCGAGCGCCCGCGCCGACTGCGCAGAACCGAGGCGATGCGCCGGCTGGTGCGCGAGACCCACCTGACACCGTCCAACCTGGTGCTGCCGGTGTTCGTGCGCGAGGGCGCGACCGCCCCCGTGCCCATCTCGTCGATGCCCGGGGTCGTGCAGCACACGCCGGACTCGCTCCGCGCGGCCGTGACCGAGGCGGCCGAACTCGGGGTCGGCGGCGTGATGATCTTCGGCGTCCCGGCGCAGCGCGACGCGAACGGCGACGCCGCATGCGCGGCCGACAGCATCCTCGCCGACGCGGTCCGTTGGACGAAGGCCACGACGGGCGACGCTCTCCCCGTCATCGCAGACCTGTGCCTCGACGAGTTCACGACGCACGGGCACTGCGGGGTACTGGCCCCGGACGGCTCGGTGGACAACGACGCGACGCTCGCCGTGTACGAGCGGATGGCTCTGACCCTCGCCGACGCCGGGGCAGACGTCCTGGGACTGAGCGGGATGATGGACGGCCAGGTCGGAGCCGTGCGCGACGCCCTCGACGGCGCGGGTCACGTCGACGTCACCCTGCTCGCCTACGCAGCGAAGTACGCCTCGGCCTTCTACGGTCCGTTCCGGGAGGCCGTCGAGAGCCAGCTGACCGGCGATCGCAAGACGTACCAGCAGGATCCGGCGAACGCGATCGAGGCACTGCGGGAGGTCCGGCTCGACGTCGCCGAGGGCGCCGACCTCGTGATGGTCAAGCCGGCACTGCCCTACCTCGACATCGTCGGCCGCGTCGCCGACGAGGTCGACGTCCCGGTCGCGGCCTACGTCGTGTCCGGCGAGTACGCGATGATCGAGGCGGCAGCCGCCGCGGGGATGATCGAACGCGAGCGCGCCATCCTCGAGGTGCTCACCAGCGTGCGGCGTGCCGGCGCGCAGATCATCGCGACGTACTGGGCCAGTGAGGTGGCCCGCCTCCTTCGGACCTCAGGAGCCTGACCCCCATGACGTCGACCCTCTCCGCCGAATGGTTCGAGCGAGCCCGCGCGGTCATGCCCGGCGGCGTCAGCTCGCCGGTGCGCGCGTTCGGCTCCGTCGGCGGGACGCCCCGGTACGTCGCCTCGGCGAGCGGTTCCCGGGTCGTCGACGTCGACGGCAACGAGTACGTCGACCTCGTCGGCGCGTGGGGGCCGATGATCGCCGGACACGCCCATCCCGCCGTCGTCTCGGCGATCACCCAGGCCGCTGCGGAGTCCGCCTCCTTCGGTGCGCCGGCGCAGGCGGAGGTCCTGCTCGCCGAGGAGATCGTCGCCCGGGTCGAACCCGTCGAGCGCGTCCGGTTCACGAGCTCGGGGACCGAGGCCGTGATGACCGCGATCCGGTTGGCCCGCGCCGTGACGGGGCGGACGCTGATCGTGAAGTTCGCGGGCTGCTACCACGGCCATGCCGACGCGATGCTCGTCGCCGCCGGCTCCGGCGTCGCCACGCTCGCGCTGCCCGACTCCCCCGGCGTCCCCGCGGCCGTCGCCGAGGGCACGGTCGTCCTGCCGTACGGCGACGTCGCAGCCGTCGACGCGCTCTTCGCGCAGCGCGGCGAAGACGTCGCGGCCGTCATCACGGAGGCTGCCCCGGCGAACATGGGCGTCGTTCCTCCGCCCCCGGGCTTCAACGAGCATCTCGCCCGGATCACGAGCGCGTTCGGCGCGCTGTTCGTGCTGGACGAGGTGCTCACCGGTTTCCGCGTCGGCCCGGCCGGCTGGTGGGGGATCGAGGGCGCCCGCGAGGGCTGGCGCCCCGACCTGTTCACGTACGGCAAGGTCATCGGCGGCGGCCTCCCCCTGGCCGCCGTCGCCGGCGACGCCGACATCCTCGACCGCCTGGCTCCTGCGGGCGACGTCTACCAGGCCGGCACGCTCAGCGGGAACCCAACCGCGACGGCGGCCGGCCTGGCGACCTTGCAGCAGCTCACCCCGCAGGCCTACGCCCGCCTGGACGCCACCGCGGCCCAGGTCTGCGGTGCCGTGGGCGCTGCCCTCGACGCGGTCGGCCTGCCCCACACCATCGCGACCGCGGGGAACCTGTTCAGCGTGTTCTGGACCGACGGTCCGGTCCGCACGTACGAGGACGCTCGTCGACAGGACACCGAGCGGTACGCGCGCTTCTTCCACGCCATGCTCGACGCGGGCGTGTGGCTGCCGCCCTCCGCGTACGAGGCCTGGTTCGTGTCGACTGCGCACAGCGACGACGACATCGACCGCATCGCGCGAGCCGCCCGGACGTCGGCGCAGGCCGCCGCGCGATGAGTCGCGCGCGTGCGGACGACGCGTGCCCTAAGTTGTCACCGTGACGGCCGCTGACATCTACACCGAGCCCGACGGCGACCCGGACACGCTCGCGAACCTCGGACCGCTCGCGGCGATGGCCGGCATCTGGGTCGGGGCCGGCGAGGACCAGCACCCCACCGATCCGGTCGACGAACCGACCGGGATCGACGCGTACGAGGAGCGGTACGAGCTCCAGCCGATCGACTTCCAGACCAACGGGCCGCAGCTGCTGTACGGCCTGCGCTACCACACGCGGCTGGTCAAGCCGGGCGAGGTCGCGATGTTCCACGAGCAGGTCGGCTTCTGGCTCTGGGAGCCGGCCACCGGAACGGTCATGTTCACCCTCGCCATCCCCCGTGGTCAGGTCGCCCTCGCCTCCGGCCGCTGCGCCCCGGACGCGAAGGCGTTCGAGATCCGCGCCGAGCGGGGCAGCCTGCAGTACGGGATCTGCACCGCCCCGTTCCTCGACGCGAACTTCACGACGCTGGACTTCCGGATGACCGTCCGGATCAACGACGACGGCACCTGGTCCTACGACCAGAACACCCGGCTCCAGCTTCCCGACCGTGCCGAGGTGTTCGATCACGTCGATGCGAACACGCTCCGTCGTGTCGCCGCACCGACGCCCAACCCGCTCGCCGTCGCTGCCGGCCTGGGTGCCGGTGACACCGTCGTCGCCGGTGCCGGCCTCGGCATCGGCTCGCTGCGCCCCTGACCGCCAACAACGTCGCCTGACGCGAAGGAGACCCCGATGGACCACCTGCGCCGATCACTCGCCCCTGTCCCGGACGCTGCCTGGGAGCAGATCGACGACGAGGCCCAGCGCACGTTGCGGCTGACGCTCGCCGCGCGCCGGGTCGTCGACGTCAGCGGACCCACGGGCTGGCGTACCGACGCCGTGCCCAGCGGACGGGTGTCGGCCGTGGACCCGGCTCCCGCGACCGGAGTGGGCGTCGGCGTGCGGCACCCCGTGCCCTTGCTCGAGCTCGCGGCCGACTTCGAGCTCTCGCAGGCCGACGTCGACTCGGCCGACCGCGGCAACGTCGCGATCGACACCGAGGCCGTGATCGAGGCCAGCCGGCGGATCGCGATCGCCGAGGACACGATCGTGTTCCACGGCAACGCCGCGACGGGGACGGTCGGCATCGTCGACGCGTCGCCGCACGCCCCGATCATCGCGGGCACCGAGGCGACCCACGCGCCGGCACACGTCGCGGCGGCGCTCCAGGTGCTGCGTGACGCCGGCGTGGGCGGCCCGTACGCGCTGGTCGTCGGCGACGAGGTCTACACCGCGATCCAGCGTGCGACCGACCACGGCGAGCCCGTCCGCGACCACCTGTCGGCGGTGCTGTACGGCGGGGAGATCATCTGGTCGAGCGCTCTGGTCGGCGCGGTGGTGCTGAGCACGCGCGGTGGCGACTACGAGCTCCACCTCGGCCAGGACCTGTCCATCGGGTACCGCAGCAGCACGGCCGAGGCCGTGCGCCTGTACCTGGAGGAGAGTCTGGCCTTCCGCGTGCACACCCCCGAGGCGGCGGTCCACCTCCGCGTCGGCTGACCACCGGTCAGCAGGAGCCGCCGGCCCCGAAGTCCTGCACCCAGTAGACGCCGTACTGGTCGGTCGACGTCGCCCGGCCGAAGCCCACCTGGGTGAAGGCCGGTCGGACGAGGTTGGCGTAGTGGCCGGGCGAGTCGATCCAGCCGGCCATCACCGCCTCGACGCTGCGGTAGCCCGCCGCGATGTTCTCCCCCCAGGCGCGGCCATGGAAGCCCTGCGCATCGGCCCGGTCACCGGGGTCCGTGCCCTCCGGGCTCGTATGGCTGAAGAAGCTCCGTGCGGCCATGTCCGCCGCGTACGCCTGCGCCGCCCGGCCGAGCGAGTCGCACAGCGCGAGGGGCGCCGCCCCGACGCTCGCCCGGAGGGCGTTCGCCCGGTCGAGCATGTCCGTTCGCCAGGACGCGTCCTCCGGGCCCGGCTCGCTCGTCGGCCGGCCGTCGGCGGTCACGACCACCGGGCGCGCGGCGAGCACGCGGGCACCTTGCCGGACCTCGACCCGGTAGCGACCAGGCGCGCTGAACGTCGCCGACGCCGACCGAACGCATCGGGCGGCACCGGCTCGCGCGGCTCGGTCGGTGCAGGTCGTCGCCCGTCGCGACGTGCGGCCGTCTCCCCAGGAGACGACGACCGGGGACCCGGCCGCGATCCGCGTCGCGCGAACGGCGACGAGAATGCCGCCGTCCGTCGCCGTGCACACCGTGATCCGTGCCTGGGCACGCGGCGGGCTCGTGGGGGCCGCGACCGCCGGCACCTCCGCCGCGGCGACGACGGTCGCGACAACCGCGACAGCCAGGGCGCTGGTCCACCGTCGGATCCGCGTCATCGGTCCGCCCTCCACGTCCGGAAGACCGCGGCCCGGTCCTCGACCGCACCGTCGCCGTAGCCGTCCCCGACCTCACCGGTCGCCTGCGCGACCACGATCGCGGCGAGCGTCGGCTCGCCTCGGCGCGCGCAGTCCTCGGAGAGCAGGATCAGCAGCCGGCCCAGCCGTCGCGGTGGGTATGGCAGCTCGGCCTCGCGAACGAGCTCCCCGTAGGTGATCGTGCTGCCCGCACGCGCGGCGTCGACGAGCACCGAGCGCGCTCGGGCCACCGCGTCGACATCCCGCTCGGACACGTGCAGCCGACGGGTTCCGGCGTCGACCACCTCGCCCACCGCCAGCGTCGAGTCCGGAGCGTTCATGGCTGGTGGTGGACGACGAGGGGAAGCACCGCGCGGGCGCCGGCTCCCCGCAGGAGCGCGGCGCAGATCGTCGCCGTCCAGCCGGTGCGCCACGTGTCATCGACGAGGAGCACCACCTCCCCGTCCAGGTCGCCGGGGCCGATCCCCTCGGCAACCGAGAGCCGACCCGCCTGGGCCGCCGCGCGCGCCTTCGCGGACACGTCGGCGGCGGTCGGGGTCCCGATGATCGACAGTGCCTCCCGGACGGGCAGTCGCCCGATGCCCGCGACCTGCTCGGCCAGCCCACGCACGCGTTCGGGGTGCCGCGTGCTCGGGACGGGGACGACGACGGTCGGCCGTGCGACCCACTCCGAACGCCACCGGCCCAGGACGGCGACGACGGCTTCGACGACCCACGCCGGGGGCGCCTCGTCGGGAGCGGCCACGAGCGGCGCCGCCTGTGGCCACACCGGGTCGTCCGCGAAGGCCAGCGCCCGGCCGGGCTGGAGGGCCAGCGTGGGCGTGATGCGCCCCGTCCACGGCAGACCCGGTGCCCACATGCCGCGCGGGGTCAGCTCGTTGTCGACCCCCCGCATGAACGCGAGCGCCGCGGCCACGTGCTCGGCGTCCGGCTTCGCCGCCAGCCGAGCCGGTACGCGGCCGGTGCACACCGAGCACCGGCCGCAGTCGGCGCCCGAGGGGTCGTCGAGCGCCTCGCGCAGCACCGCGTCCAGGCAGCGACGCGAACGTGCGTACTCGCGCATCAGCGAGGCCTCGTGCTCGCGCGCGGCCGCGAGCGCCGCGTAGCGCTCGTGGTCGTAGCTCCACGGGCGTCCGGTCGCGGTCCAGCCGCCGGTGGATCTCTCGACGGCCCCGTCGACGGCGAGGACCTTGAGCAGCAGCTCCAGCCGGCTGTCGCGCACGCCGGTGATCGCGGCCAGCCGGGGCACCGACAACGGCTCGGCGGACTCGCCGAGGGCGGCGAGGACCGCAGACGCATCCTCGGAGCGGGGCACGCTCGCCGTCGCGAAGTAGCGCCAGATGCCCTCGTCGGCCGGGGTCGGGATGAGCACGACCTGCGCGGTGTCGAGGGCCCGGCCGGCCCGGCCGACCTGCTGGTAGTAGTCGACCGGCGACCCAGGTGAGCCGATGTGGACGACGAAGCCGAGGTCCGGCTTGTCGTAGCCCATCCCCAGCGCGGAGGTGGCGACGACGGCCTTGAGCCGGTTCTCCCGCAGGAGGTCCTCGATCTGCGCGCGTTCGGCCGTCTCGAGCTGACCGTGGTAGGCGCGCACCTCGTGCCCACGGGCGGCCAGGAACCGAGCCAGGTCGGAGGCGGATCGCACGGTCGACGCGTAGACGATGCCCGACCCCTGCAGCGCGGGGAGGAACTGGTCGACCCAGGCGTAGGCCTCGATGAGGCCCAGCTGCGGCAGGGCGGTCAGGTGCAGCGAGTGCCGGGCGAGCGTGCCGCGCAGCACCAGCGTCTGCGCCCCGAGCTGCTCGGCCACGTCACGCGTCACGCGGTCGTTGGCGGTGGCGGTGGTCGCCAGGACCGGGAGGTCGGGACGGCTCATGAGCACGGTGGTGATCCGGCGGTAGTCGGGCCGGAAGTCGTGGCCCCAGCTGGAGATGCAGTGCGCCTCGTCGATCACCAGCAGGCCCACGCGGGCGATCAGCCCGGGGAGCACCTCGGCGGCGAACCGCGGGTTTGCCAGGCGCTCGGGACTGGTGAGCAGCACGTCCAGCCGGTCCGCGGCGAGGTCGGCGAGCACGTCGCCCCAGTCGTCGACGTTCGAGGAGTTGATCGTCGCCGCCCGCAGGCCGGACCGCTCGGCGGCCTCGACCTGGTTGCGCATGAGGGCCAGGAGCGGGGAGACGACGAGGGTCGGGCCGCCGCCCGCGTCGCGCAGGGCGCGGGCCGCCATCCAGTAGACCGCCGACTTCCCCCATCCCGTGGCCTGGACGACGAGCGCCCGCCGGCCGTCGACGGCGAGCGCCGCGGCGGCGGCGAGCTGGTCGGCTCGCGGTCGCGCCTGCGGTCCGGCGATCCCCGCCAGCACCCGGGCCGCGGCGGCGTCGAGCTGCGCGGCGGTCGCCCGCACCGCGACGTCGGAGGCGGCCGGGCTCATGCGGTGAGCCTGGCACGGACCGCTGACACGCCGCTCAGCGGCAGTCGGTCACCCCGGCGGGACTCACGCCGGACCCTCCGCGACGAGGTCGGCGTACTCCGGGTGGCGCTGGATGAAGCGGGCGAAGAAGGGGCACTGCGGGACGACGGCGAGTCCGCGTGCCCGGGCGTCATCGAGCGCGAAGGTCGCCAGCTGCGACCCGATGCCCCGGCCCTCGAACGCCGGGTCGACCTCGGTGTGGACGAACACGATCACGGACTCCCCCACCCGCAGGTACCGGGCGAAACCGGCCAGCGTGTCGGCGTCCCAGGCCTCGTAGCGCGACGCCTCGCGGTCGTCGCGGACCGTCACATCCACCGGTGCGTCCGTCATCGTGCGTCTCCTGTCGTCGGCCTACAGCCTCACACACGGCCCGTGTTGCGGGTCGGCCCCTCCCGCCGACCTTGAGGTTGGCGACGCGATTGGCGCCCGTTCGCGTCGCCAAGCTCAAGGTCGCCGGGGCGGAGGGGGGTCGGCGGGACGGAGGGGGCGCCGGTCAGGCGGGGAGGAGCTTCTCGATGTCGTCGACGATCTCCGCCGGCTTGGTCGCCGGGGCGTAGCGCGTCACGGTCCGGCCGTCCGGGGCGACCAGGAACTTGGTGAAGTTCCACTTGATGCGCGAGCCGAGGATGCCGCTGGCCCGCTCCTTCAAGAACGCGAACACCGGCGAGGTCTCGTCGCCGTTGACGTCGACCTTGGTCGACAACGGGAAGGTCACGCCGTGGTTGACCCGGCAGAACTCCTCGATCTGCTCGTCATCGCCCGGTTCCTGGTTGGCGAACTGGTCGCACGGGAAGCCGATGACGACGAGCCTCTCGTCGCGGAACCGCTCGTAGAGCTCCTGGAGACCGTCGTACTGCGGCGTGAACCCGCACTTGCTGGCGGTGTTCACGACGAGGACCGGGTGACCGGCGTACTGGGACAGCGGAACCTCGTTGCCGTGGTTGTCGGTGAAGGTCAGGTCGAACAGGGTCTGGTCGTCGCCGGCCATCGTCGCTCCTTTGATTGCACGCAACTAAGTTGCACTCAATTTATCATGGGGTCGCAGCAGCGCGTAAGCGATCGTCCCGGACGCTGCGCAGACCGCGAGCACGGCGGGCCACGCGCCGATCAGACGCCCCAGCGGATGGGCGACGACGAAGGCGACCGCGAACACCGCGACGGCACCCAGCGCGCGGACCGGTCCGGCCCATCGCCAGGCCAGCACGGCCGCAACGATCCCGCCGGCCACGAGCACGACTCCCCCGAGCCAGCGCTGACCGGTGACCTGGGCCACGGCGAACCCGACAGCGAGGGTCGCCACCGCGACGAGCACGATCCGTAGGCGCATCCGGCCAGGCTAGGCCGACGGCGGTCGGTCGCCGCGGGCGGACCGCACCGGCGACGGTCAGCCGACGAAGTACGCGTCGACCATCTCCGGCGTCACGCCCGCCAGCGTCGGCGGGTCCCAGTGCGGCGTGCGGTCCTTGTCGACGAGCTGGGCGCGCACCCCCTCGACGAAGTCGTGTCCGGAGGTCAGCCGGCTCGCGATGCGGAACTCGGCCGCCAGCGCCTCGGGCTCGGGCCGCCCGCGAAGCCGCTGGAGGACCTCCTCCACCGAGTCGGCCGTGTAGGCGTCGTCGATCCACGCGCGGGCCGCGATCAGCGGCGCCTCCGGCGTCGCGACGGCGTAGGTCGCGACCGCGCCGGCCCAGTCGTCACCCGCGAGCGCTGCGACGAGCGCGTCCAGGTCGGCATGCGGGACGAGGTGGTCGGCCAGCCCGACCGCGATCGCATCGGACCCCCCGATCATCGTCCCCGTCAGCGCCAGGTGCGTACCGGTCTCTCCCGGCGCCCGCGACAGCAGGTAGGTGCCGCCGACGTCGGGGAACAGGCCGATACCGGTCTCCGGCATGCCCACGCGCGACCGGTCGGTGACGATGCGAATGCTGGCGTGCGACGACACGCCCACGCCTCCGCCCAGCACGATGCCATCCATCAACGCGACGATGGGCTTGGGGTACTCGGCGATCGCGAGGTTCATCGCGTACTCCGCTGCCCAGAACCGGGACGCGACCTCGGGTCCGTCCTCCAGCGCCTCGCGGCGGACCGTCACGACGTCTCCGCCGGCACACAGGCCGCGGTCACCGGCCCCGGAGATCAGCGCCGCCTCGACCGAGTCGTCCTCCGCCCACGTCGCCAGCGCGGACGCGATCGCCTCGACCATGGGCAGGGTCAGGGCGTTCATCGCGCGCGGGCGGTTGAGCTGGATGTGCCCGAGGCGACCGTGCCGCGACACGAGCACGTCCGGTTCGTCGCCGGTGGGGGCTGGGGCGGGGGTCGATGTGCCAGTCACGGGCACATCCTGCCCGTGCCGCTCGTCGACCCCACGTCCGGCGACGACCTTCCGACACCGCGCCTCGAACGCGGTCCTTTGCTATGTTCAATTTCGCGGTGACGGGAACGTCGCCGAGGGCAATGGGAGTGCGAATGGCCGGGGTCCGCGCGCGCAGCAAGTCAACGGCGGCCTCGATCGGCGACGAGGACCTCACCCGACTTCGGATGACCCTCGGTCGACTCGGCCGTGTCCTGCGCCAGCAGACCGACGAGGACCTCTCGTACGCCCCGCCACCGCTGCTGTTCACGGCTGCGGCTCACGGCGTTTTCGCCGTTTGCGGAGCGACCCAGACGTAGGCCGGCAGGCTCTGCGCCTGCGTCAGGGCACGCCTGCTCAGCGCCCGGGTTTGGGAGCTCAGCCACGTGTCGTAGGTACTGTCGGGCAGACAGGTGATTGGAGATGCGGCGCGGCGTGAAGCCAGACGGTAGGAATCCGAGGGGGGGAGCATGCGGCCCGTGGCGCA
>JAFIHP010000233.1 GCA_017849335.1 Actinomycetales bacterium
GCGGGTCGAGAACTGGTCCATCGGGCTCATGGCCGCCACCCTAGAGCCGCCCGCCGGTGTTGAGGTTGGTGGCGGCTCACGGGCTCCGCGAGCGCCACCAACCTCAACACCCGCGGGGAGGTGGGGCCGGACGTACCCTGGGCCGATGGGACTGTTCCGCCTGACGCCCGCGCAGCTCGTGTCCGCCGACGCCGCTCTCCCCGGCCGCGCCACCCCGGTGCTGCCAGACCCGGCACCGCACGCCGTGCTCGGTACGTCGCTCGTCGGGCCGTGGCCGGACGGCACTCGCGTGATCTACCTGGCGATGGGCTGCTTCTGGGGTGCCGAGGAGCTGTTGTGGCGACTGCCCGGAGCTGTCACGACGAGCGTTGGCTACCAGGGCGGCTATACGCCGAACCCGACGTATGAAGAGGTGTGCACGGGCCTGACCGGGCACGCCGAGGTCGCGATGATCGCGTACGACCCGGCGGTGCTGAGCGAGTACGCGCTGATGAAGGCGTTCTGGGAGAACCACGATCCGACGCAGGGGTTCCGCCAAGGCAACGACCGCGGGACCCAGTACCGCAGCGCGGCGTACTGGACGACCGACGAGCAGCGCGAGATCGTCGAACGCACCCGAGACGCCTACGCCCCGGTGATCGCCGCTCGGGGGTATCCCGAGATCACGACCGAGATCCGGCCGGCAGCGGACCTGACGTACTACCTCGCCGAGGACTACCACCAGCAGTACCTCTACAAGAACCCGAACGGCTACCGCTGCCACGCGAACACGGGTCTGGCCCTGCCACCGCTCACCTGACCTCTCGTTGAGTGGTGAGGTGTGGCCCGCTCGCTTCGCTTGCAGGGGGCCACACCTCACCACTCAACGCGCATCGCCCCGGCCGACGCGCGCATCGCGTCGACGCGCGTAGTTCAGCGTCCGGCCAGGGGGACCCTGAAGCCGAACGTCGAGCCCTCGCCGGGAGTGCTGTCGACGTACGTCTCCCCCTCGTGCGCAAGCACGATCGACCGCACGATCGCCAGCCCGAGCCCGCTGCCGCCCGTGACGCGGGTGCGCGCCTCGTCTGTCCGGTAGAGCCGCTCGAAGACGTGGGTAACCTCGCCGGCGGACAGGCCAGGGCCGCGGTCCACGACCGAGACCTGTGCGCGCCGCGCATCCTCCGGACCGATCGTCTCGACGCGGACGTCGATCGGCTCGGTCGCCGGCGAGTAGCGGATCGCGTTGGACAGCAGGTTGTCCACGACCTGGCGCAGTCGTGTCTCGTCGCCGAGGACCCACGGCCCGTCGACCGGCGCCGTCAGCGTGACGCGGCGATCGGGGTTCGCGACCGTCGCCGCGTCGACGCTGGTCCGGGCAAGGTCGCCGAGCGCGACCGGGAGACGCTCCAGCGGCCTCTGCTGGTCCATCCGGGCGAGCTGCAGAAGGTCGTCGACGAGTGACCCCATGCGCGCCGCTTCCGCCTGGATCCGCGCGACGGCGTCGGCCGGATCGGGTGCTGCGCCCTGCTCGATGAGCTCGGCGTAGCCGCGGATGCTCGTCAGCGGCGTGCGCAGCTCGTGACCGGCATCCGCGACGAAGCGCCGCATCCGATCCTCCGACTCCCGTGCCTGCGCCTCGGACGCCTGCTGCGCCGCGAACGCCGTCTCGATCCGCGTGACCATCGTGTTGAACGATGTCGCGAGCTCCTCGACCTCCCGGCTGGTCGGCACCTCGGGCACCCGTCGGCTGAGGTCGCCGTCGGCGATCTCGTGCGCGGCGGTCGCCATCTCGTCCAAGGGCCGAAGGCTGCGCCGCACCACGAAGAACCCGACACCGCCCGCGATCACCAGCACGGCGAGACCCACGACCGCCTGCAGCAGAACGAGCCGGTCGACGGTGGCCTGCAGGTCGGACAGGGGCAGGGCGACGACAGTCCAGCCGTCGCCGGTCGACAGGGGCGACACCAGCACCCGCCAGGTCACCCCGTCGGCCGAGCCCGCGTCGAACGCCGTCCCCGATCCCTCGGTCAGCTCGTCTGTTGCCGGGAGCGTCGGAGCCGACCCTCCCGTCGGTGCGTTGATGACCTCGACGGTGCCGTCGACCAAGCGCGCGACGTAGAAGCGGTTGGGGGGGCGCGGACGGCCGCTGTCCGACTGGCTGAAGTCCGGGAGGCGGCCAGGGAAGGTGGTGAACGGTCGAGAGGCCCCGACAAGCTCCTCGTCGACCCGGTCGAGCAGGTAGCCGCGCAGGGACGCGGTGGCCAGCAGGCTCGACACGAACATGCCCAGCGCGAGCAGCACGACCATGAACAGGCTCAGCTGGACACGCAGCGGCCGGCGTGCCAGCGGGCGCATCACGTCTTCCCGGTCCGCAGGACGTATCCGACGCCGCGGATCGTGTGGATGAGCGGCGGCCGCCCCGCATCGATCTTGCGTCGCAGGTACGAGATATAGGACTCGACCACGTTGACCTCCCCGCCGAAGTCGTAGTTCCACACGGTGTCGAGGATCTGGGCCTTGCTCACCACGGTCTCGGCGTTCTCCACCAGGTAGCACAGCAGGCGGAACTCCGTGGGGGACAGCGCGATCTCGTCGTCGCCTCGCCGTACCTCGTGCGCGGCCTCGTCGATCGTGAGATCGGAGTAGGCCAGCACAGTCCGTTGAGGAGCACGCGCCGCACGGCCCGTGCGCTTGAGCACCGTGCGGATACGGGCGACGACCTCGCTGAGGCTGAACGGCTTGACGATGTAGTCGTCCCCGCCGATCGTCAGCCCTGTCACGCGGTCGTCCACCGCGTCCTTGGCAGTCAGGAAGAGCACGGGGAACTGATATCCGTCCGCACGCAGGCTGCGCACGAGGTCGAAGCCGTTGAGCCCCGGCATCATCACGTCGGTCACCATGAGGTCGGGCTCGACCTTCTTCGCGACCCGGAGCGCCGTCGCCCCGTCGGTGCACGTCGTCACGTCGAAGCCGTGGAAACGCAGGCTGGCCTCCAGCAACTCGACGATGTTCTGCTCGTCATCGACGACGAGCAGCCGGGCCTCGGGTGTCTTGGTGATCACGCGCACAGTGTGCTCGCGCCTCCTCCCCGTTGGCTGTGCACATTCTGTCAACGACCTGTGAGTGCAAGTCACAGCACGAGGACATGCCGCTCACAGGAGCATCACAGGTCGGACGCCCACAGTGGCCCGCATGAAGCGTCGAATCGTATGGATCAACGCGGGGCTCGCCCTGCTGCTCGTCGCCGTGGGCGCGGGCGCCTACTTCTGGCTCTTCGCCCCCAAGTCCGAGGTGGCGACGAGCGGCCGCACCGTGAGCGTGCAGAAGGGCAATGTCAGCGAGACGGTGACGGCGACTGGCACCGTCGAGACAGCCGGCACCCTGGAACTGTCGTTCTCGACCGCCGGCACGTTGGACGCCGTCAAGGTCGAGCAGGGCGACACCGTGAAGGCCGACCAGAAGCTGGCGACGTTGGATGACAGCGCCGCGCAGGCATCGGTCACGTCGGCCCAGAGCTCGTACGTCCAGGCGGTGAACAGCGCCAAGTCGAGCTCGCTCACGCTGGCCCAGGCCCAGCAGGCCGTGAAGGACGCCGAGGCATCCGCGAAGCTGAACAAGACCGGCTATGAGCAGGCCGTCAGCACCGCCCGGCAGAACCTCGCCGAGGCGAAGTCCTCGTGGTCCGACTCCTGCCTGGACCCCAACGGCACCTGCCCCGACACCGACGCCTGGGCCCAGCTGCGCGCTGCCGAGGCCGACGTCGCGAACGCCAAGACCGCCTACGAGCAGGCGGTACAGAACGCCACGCAGGACGAGACGACGCAGGACATCAGCATCAAGCACGCCGCCACGAACCTGCAGACGGCTCAGGACAACTACGGCACCGCGTGCTCGACCTACGGGTCCGGGAGCACCCAGTGCACGTCCGCCTACAACTCCTACATCAGCGCCCAGCAGGCCTACGAGTCGGCGGCGAACTCCCAGAGCGCGTCGACGATCTCCGGTCAGCAGAGCCTGGTGAACGCCGA
>JAFIHP010000234.1 GCA_017849335.1 Actinomycetales bacterium
GCCCGCAACCGCAAGGTCATCATCCTCGACAACGACAGCAAGGTCATCGGGATCGAGACGCTGCAGTCGCTCATGGACCGGTACCCGGCGACGACCGACAGCGGGTCCACGTCGGCCACGGACGGGGCCGGGTCCGGCTCGTCGTGAGCGACAGCCGAGTCCGTCGGATCGCGCGGGACCTGCTTCCCCCCGCCGTCGTGCGCGGGCTGTCCGCCCGGTCGTCCGGCGGCCTGGTCTTCCAGGACGGCTTCGGATCCTGGGCCGACGCCGCGGCCGCCGCGGGCGGATACGACGCCCAGGCGATCCTCGACCAGGTGCGGACGGCGACCGACGAGGTCGTCGCCGGCCGGTCGGCCATGGAACGCGACGGCGTGCTGTTCGACCGGGTCGAGCTCCGCTGGCCGGTCGCGGGACCGCTCCTGTGGCAGGCAGCGGTGCACCACGGATCGCTTCGGGTCGTGGACTTCGGCGGGTCGCTCGGCTCGACCTACCGGCAGCTGTCCTCGCTGACCGACCGGCTCGACGTGCGGTGGGCGGTCGTCGAGCAGCCGGCGTTCGTCGACGCCGGCGCGGGGTACGCCGACGGCCGCCTCTCCTTCCATCCGACGATCGCCGATGCCGTCGCGGCCGTGTCCCCGACCGTCGCCCTGCTGTCGTCGGTCCTGCAGTACCTGCCCGACCCGCACGCCGTCCTGGCAGACCTCGCGTCCTCCGGCGTCGAGGCGATCGTGCTGGACCGGATGCCGATGACCGATGCCCCCGCCGATCGTCCCGCCGTCGAGCACGTGCCGCCGCAGATCTATGCCGGCAGCTACGCGACCTGGCTGCTGTCGGAGCCGCTCCTGCTCGCCACCCTCCCGGGATGGCGGGTGCTCGACCGGTTCCCCGGTATCGAGCCCGTCGGCCGCACCACGTCCGGCGTCGCCTTCGACTGGCGCGGCTTCGTCCTGGTGCCCGAATGACCGCGTTCGCGCTGCTCGTCAAGAGCTACGCGCCGGACCTGCCCTACGTCGAGCGGCTCATGGCCACCGTGCGGCTGCACAACGTGGAGTCCATCCCGGTCCACGTCGTCGTCCCGCAGGCCGACGTCGCCGCGTTCGCGCCCGTCGTCGGATCCGACGGCCACGTGCTGGCCGAGGAGGCGTTCGTCGAGCACCTGACCACCGAGCCCGTGGCCGGCTTCGGCCCGGGATACATCAACCAGGAGATCGTGAAGCTCGCGTTCTGGGAGACGGGCCTGGCGGAGAACTACTTCTGCGTCGACTCCGAGCTGGAGTTCGTGCGCGACTTCGGCCATGACGACTTCATGGCCGACCCCACCACCCCGTACACGTTCTTGAGCGCCGACGCGGAGCTCCAGGTCGAGCCGGAGTACCACCGCACGCACTGGGTCACCCGCCGGGAGCGGCTGCGCGTGATCCAGCGGGAGGTCGGGATCGACGACGAGCCGCTGCTGACCGTGCACGGCCATGCGAACCTCTCGTCGACGGTCCTTCGGGCGTTCCGCGACCGCTTCCTGGATCCGCGCGGCTGGGACTACGTCGACGCGCTGGCCCTCGCCCCGTACGAGCCCACGTGGTACAACCTGTGGTTGCAGAAGGACCGGACGATCCCGATCGTGATGCGCGAGCCGCTGGTCAAGACCTTCCACGATCCGGCCCAGTACCTCGACTACGTGGTGCGCGGCGTGAGCGCCGACGACGTCGCGCGGGGGTACCTCGCGATGGTGCTGAACTCGAACTACTCCCGCGGTGACGGCCTGATCTCGTTGGCCGACCCCGCCGAGACGGTCGCCGCGCGCTACGTCCCGGCCCACCGACTCGCGGCCGCGGTCGCGGCGCGAGGGGCCGGGTCGATGCGATCCGTGCTCAGCCGTGCGACCTCATCCGGTGTGACCCGAGGACTTCGTCGGCAGCTCTCCAGAACGCCTGAGTCCTGATCAGCTCCGCCGACGTCGCATGCCCCGCTGCCGCGACCGCCTCGCGCAGTCCTCGGTCACGCACGAGCCCGGTGATCGCCTCGACCGCCTCATCGACCGAGACGTACTCCAGGAAGTCCCGTCGCGGCTCGAAGAAGCGGTCCGTGCCCTCGACGTAGGACGCCACGAGCGCGGCGCCCGCCGCCAGTGTCTCGTTGTACCGGAACACCATCTGCTGCACCCAGATCCAGTCCATGAACGGCCGGCTGGGGCCTTGCATGCAGGTCGTGACGACGACGTCCGCACTGGCGAGCGTCCGCCAGTACGCCTCGTTCGACGTGCCCCACTTGTCGCCGTTGATGGAGAGGGTGATGCCCTCCGACGCGAGCCGCTCACCGACCGCCTCGAGGAAGTCGCTGCGCGGGGGGTACATGTTGCCGATGAACTGGACGACCGTGCCGTCCTTCGGCGACTCCTCGGATACCAGTTCGAGCCAGGCGAGGCGGGCGCGGGAGATCGGCATCGGCAACGGGCCCACGATGCGCCGATGCGGGAAGATCGGTCGGAGCACGCGCGTCGGCGCGAACGTCAGGACCACCCCGCCGTGCGCCGTCAGCACAGCGGCCTGCCACCGCTGCCGGCGGTAGAACGCGTCCGTCAGGATCACGACCGGCGTGCGGCCGTCCGCGAGCAGGCGCCACGACACGGCGACGGCCTCGACCAGGCTGCGCCGCCACGACTGTCCCGGCGTCCGGACGTCGAGGACGAGATGGCTCGGGTCGTCGCGCCGGACATTCGCCCGGAACTGGGGCAGGTACGGCAGGTCGCGGTCGATGACGTGCTGCGCGACGTCCTCCTCGCCCACGTAGTCGCGCGCCGACCCGATGAGCTCCTCGAAGAAGACCTGTGTCCAGCCGATGCGTCCGGACTCGACGGCGACCCGGACCGGGGCGTCCCGACGCCGTCGCCGCGCCCGGTGTCCGACGGCCCGGGCCGGGAGCAGCATCAGCCACGCCACCCAGAACAGGGGCAGCACGGTTCGCGGCAGGAGGACGTCACGCCAGATCCGGTGCTGCGGAAGTGGGTTGAAGCCTCGCGCTGCCGGGTCGTCCATCGCGACCTAGAGTAGCGGCGTGACACAGGCGGGGCGGGCGCGAGTCGCGGTGATCCCCGCTCGCGGCGGCTCCAAGCGCGTGCTGCGCAAGAACGTCCGCCTCATGAGCGGAC
>JAFIHP010000235.1 GCA_017849335.1 Actinomycetales bacterium
CCCGCGAATATCAGCCTGACCGCGCGTCGCAAGACACGCCCGCCAAGCCCGATCGCGAGACGGAAAACGAAGCGGCCCCGCCGATCCACGACGGGGCCGCTTCGCCATGCCCGCTTGACAAACGGAACTACATATCAGCTGTTCGGGTGAGTTCCGTGCAGCGTCGCCGCGCCACCGCCGCCGCCCTTCGCCGGGGCGTCGCCGGTCTCGCCGTCCCGCCGCTCCCGCACCGTCCCGGCGACCCACGCCGGCACCCCGCGCGCGCCGAGGCGGCCCAGCGCGGCGTCGACGCTCGTCGGGTCCACGAACGCGACCATGCCGACGCCCTGGTTGAACGTGCGCTCCATCTCGGCCACGGGAACGGCGCCGACCTCGGCGACCAGCCCGAAGATCGCCGGCGGCGTCCAGGTACCGCGGTCGACGTCGAGCGCGAGCTCCGGGGGAAGCACGCGGGCGAGGTTCGCCGCGAGCCCGCCACCGGTCACGTGCGACACCGCGTGCACGTCCACGTCCTCGGCCCGGGCCAGGTCGAGCACGTCGAGGGCGTAGATCCGCGTCGGCTCCAGCAGCTCCTCGCCGAGCGTGCGGCCCAGGGCGTCGACATAGAGATCGAGCCCGAGACCGGCCTGGGTCAGCAGCGCGTAGCGCGCGAGGGAGTAGCCGTTGGAGTGCAGGCCGCTGGCGGCCATCGCGACCGCCACGTCGCCGGGTCGCACGCGGTGCGCCCCGAGCAGCGCGTCGGCCTCGACCACGCCGGTTCCGGCACCCGCGACGTCGTACTCGTCCGGTGCGAGCAGCCCCGGATGCTCAGCGGTCTCCCCGCCGACGAGCGCGCACCCCGCTTGCCGGCAGCCCTCGGCGATTCCGCGCACGATCGCGGCGATCCGCTCGGGCACGACGGCGCCGGTCGCGATGTAGTCCGTGAGGAACAGCGGCTCGGCCCCGCACACGACGAGGTCGTCGACGACCATGGCGACGAGGTCGATCCCGATCGTGTCGTGCACGTTCATGCGCTGGGCGACAGCCACCTTGGTGCCGACGCCGTCGGTCGAGGTCGCCAGCAGCGGCCGGCGGTAGTCGCGCAGCGCGGAGGCGTCGAACAGCCCGGCGAACCCGCCGAACCCGCCGACGACCTCGGGGCGCTGTGCCCGCGCGACCGAGGCGCGCATGAGCTCGACCGCACGCTCGCCGGCCTCGACGTCGACACCCGCCGCGGCGTAGGACCCAGGTCGGCGTGCAGGCTCCGTGACCTCGCCGGCCACGGGCGGACGCTCGACCGTCACGGGCGCTTCAGGGCGTCGGCAGCGCCGGAGCCCGCGAACGTCACGACACCGTCGACGTCGGTCGTCGAGGTGACGACCCGGCGCTCGATGCTCTCCAGGACGTGCTTGCCGAGGAACTCCGGCTCGGGCAGGTCGACCGGGTAGACGCCGTCGAAGCACGCCCGGCACAGCCGGTCCTTCGGCACGCTCGTCGCGTCGATGAGCTGGTCGAGGTCGATGTAGCTCAGCGAGTCGGCCCCGATGGACGTGCACACCTGCTCGACGGTGAGCCCGTTGGCGATGAGCTCGGCCCGGCTCGCGAAGTCGATGCCGTAGAAGCACGGCCACTTCACCGGCGGGCTGGAGATCCGCACGTGCACCTCGAGCGCACCGGCCTCGCGCAGCATCCGCACGAGCGCCCGCTGGGTGTTGCCGCGCACGATCGAGTCGTCGACGACGACAAGGCGCTTGCCCGCGATCACCTCGCGCAGCGGGTTGAGCTTGAGTCGGATGCCCAGCTGGCGGATGGTCTGCGAGGGCTGGATGAACGTGCGCCCGACGTACGCGTTCTTGACGAGGCCCTCGGCGAACGGGATCCCGGACTCCTGGGCGTACCCGATAGCGGCGTAGCGGCCGGACTCCGGCACCGGGATCACGAGGTCGGCGTCGACGGGGTGCTCGCGGGCCAGGCGGCGTCCAGTCTCGACCCGGACGGCCTGCACGCTGCGTCCGCTGATGGCCGTGTCCGGTCGAGCCAGGTAGACGAACTCGAACAGGCAGCCCTTGGGGTCGGCCTCCGCGAAGCGGTGCGAGCGCAGGCCCTCGGCATCGATGACGATGAGCTCCCCGGGCTCGACCTCGCGGACGAACGAGGCGCCGACGATGTCGAGGGCGGCCGTCTCGCTGGCGATGACCCAGCCCCGCTCGAGCCGGCCCAGGACCAGGGGCCGGATCCCCTGCGGGTCGCGGGCGCCGTAGAGCGCGTCGTCGTCCATGAAGACCAGCGAGAACGCGCCGCGCAGGTGGGGCAGCTCCGCGAGGGCCGCCGCCTCGATCGTGAGGTCCGGGTGGGAGGCGATCAGGGCGGTGACGGTGTCGGTGTCGCTCGTCGCGAGCGTGGTGCCGTGGCCACCGGCGCCGAACGGGAGCTCACCGGACTCCTCTGACCGCGTGGCGAGCCGGACGCGCAGGTCGTGGGTGTTGGTGAGGTTGCCGTTGTGACCGAGGGCCAGGTGGCCGGTCGCGGTCGCCCGGAACGTCGGCTGCGCGTTCTCCCAGACACTCGCCCCGGACGTCGAGTAGCGGGTGTGGCCGATCGCCACGTGCCCGCGCAGGGATTCCAGGCTGGCCTCGGTGAAGACCTGCGAGACCAGGCCCATGTCCTGGTAGACCACGATGTGCGCGCCGTCGCTCACCGCGATGCCGGCCGACTCCTGGCCGCGGTGCTGGAGCGCATAGAGCCCGCAGTAGGCGAGCTTGGCGACCTCGTCGCCCGGGGCCCAGACGACGCAGCCCCCGCAGGCATCCTGCGGACCCTTCTCGCCGGGGAGCAGGTCGTGCGAAAGCAGTCCGTCTCCGCGAGCCACGGGGACAGGCTACCTGCCGCGGCGGCATGCGCCGAACCGCCCGCGACGCGCCTGGGATGGTCGTTATGACCGGACATAACGGGCGCATAGCGACCATTCCGGGCGCCTCGGCGGCGGGTCAGCCGACGCGACCGAGGAGCCAGTCCCGACGGGCGACGAGGGTCTCGTGCGGAGCGTCGGCGGACGGCGGGCCGGGGACGGCCCGGCGCAGCTCGGCGTGCACCTGGGCGTGCGGACGCTGCGTGCGGCCGGCGAGCTGCCCGACGAGCGAGTGCACCTCACGACGCAGGCCCTCGGTGTCGCGCCACGTCGGCTCGGCCGTCGCCTCCTCGAGCTCGTCGAACAGCGAGGCCGGCCGCTGCTGGCGCAGCCGGGCGTCGCGCGTCGCCAGCAGCGCGGCCGTCTGCTCCGGGGTCAGCAGCCCCGGCAGTCCTAGGTACTCCTCGTCCTCCTCCGACATCGGCGCCAGCGCCGCGTCGGCGACGATCGCACGCCCGCCGTGCAGCACGTGGGCGAACTCCGCGTCGGCGTCGAGCGCGGTGATGCCCTGACCCGGTTCGCTCGCGACCCGCTCGACGACGATCTCGTCCAGGCCGCCCTCGGGCGGCGAGACGATCCGGACGGCGTGGTTGCGCTCCTCCTCCATCGACGCCGCGAGCGCCAGCAGCGGGCGCACGGCCGGCAGGAACACCGTGGCCGTCTCGTGCGGGGCACGCGAGCGCACGACGCGGCCGACGGCCTGCGCGAAGAACAAGGGGGTCCGGTAGGAACAGGCCCAGACCGCGACGGCGAGCCGCGTGATGTCGACGCCCTCGGAGACCTGCCGGACGGCGACCAGCCACCGGTCGTCGCTGGTGCGGAACGCGTCGATCTTCTTCCCCGAGCGCGGGTCGTCCGAGAGCACCAGGACCGGCGCGTGCCCGGTGACCTTGCGGACGACCTTCGCGTACGCCCGCGCCGTCTCCTGGTCGGTCGCCAGCAGGAGGCCACCGGCGTCCGGCGAACCGGAGCGTCGCAGGTCGCTCAGCCGCTCGTCGGCGGCCGCGACCACGTGCGGCACCCACTGGCCGGCAGGGTCCAACGCTGTACGCCACGCGGCCTCCTCGAGCGCCCGCGTGCCCGCCTCGGCGAGCGACGCGCTGAGCACCTGGCCCGCCGAGTCCAGCCAGCGGCTGGTACCGGAGTACGCCGCGAACACGACCGGGCGCACCACGCCGTCGCCGAGCGCCTGCGCGTAGCCGTAGGCATAGTCGGCCGCGGAGATCAGCCCGTCGTCGGCCTCCTCGTAGGTGACGAACGGGATGCGCTCGTCGGCCTTCGTCCGGAACGGCGTGCCCGTGAGGCACAGCCGACGACGCGCGGGCGTGAACGCCTCGGTCACGGCCTCACCCCAGGACAGCCCGTCGCCGGCGTGGTGGACCTCGTCGAGGATCACCAGCGTCCGTGCGTTCTGCGTGCGCGCCCGGTGCAGCATCGGGTGCGCCGCCACCTGGGCGTAGGTCGTCACGTAGCCGTCGAAGCCGGGGCGGAGGGGGCCGGCTGAGTTCGTCAGCCTGGGGTCCAGGGACACGCTGGCAGCCGCGGCGGCGTCGGCCCACTGCGTACGCAGGTGGTCGGTCGGCACGACCACGACGACGCGGTTGACGACCTTGCGCGCACGCAGCCGCTCGGCCAGCGTCAGAGCGAACGTCGTCTTGCCCGCACCCGGGGTCGCGCTGACCAGGAAGTCCTCCGGGTCGGCCGCCTCGTACCTCTCCAGGGCCTGCCGCTGCCAGAGTCGGAGCGGGGCGGGCACGAGCGCAGACCTTACCGGCGCGACGTTACGTCCCGACGATGCGACGTGTCTGGCGGGCGACGGCGACGAGTCGCCCGGCCGGGCTCCGCAGCTCGGTCTGGTCGACGCAGGCGGACGGGCCCGCCCACGCCGTCTCATGCGCGACGTGGTGCCACGCCGCGGGCTCGGGCGTGGGGCTCGCGAAGTGGATCGTCAGCTCGACGGTCGGCACCGGGCGCGGGCGCTGCCACAGGGCGAGGACACCCGGCGGCATCGCGTCGAGGAGGACCGCTGCGGTACCCGCCGGGCCGAGGGTCGTGGCGACGTCCGGATCCACGATCCGGACCCAGGCCTCGTACCGCGGTTCGTCGGCTTCCGCCCCGGGGACCGTCGCCGTGAGCGGTCGGATGTCGACGTGCTGCGCGAACTCGACGACCTCCGGAGGCGGGAGGAACCGCACGAGGCCGGCCGGAGCGGGGCGGCGGGGGAGGACGGGCGCGACAGCCGGTGCGAGGTGGGGGGGCCGCTGGCCGGCGCGGGCGG
>JAFIHP010000236.1 GCA_017849335.1 Actinomycetales bacterium
CTTGTGCAAGCACCACCACGAGCTGAAGACCAGCGGCTACTGGCACATCACCACCAGCCACCGGGATGGGTCCTGCACCTGGCGCTCACCCCTCGGCCGCATCTACCAACAAGAACCACCCGCCCTCGTACCCCCACCACCCCACGACACGCCACCCTTCTGAGGCGGTGCGCCTACTCCGGCGAGTCGAACTGAGGCGCCTCGGACTCCGGCGCGCGGGGACCGTCGTAGTCCGGCCCGTACGCGCCCGGTGCCGGACGGCGGCGCCGGGGCGGCAGGACGGTGCCCGGTGCCAGCCGTCGGCAGCTGACGAGGAACGCGGTGTGGCCGTTCATCCGGTGGTCCGGGCGCACCGCCAGGCCCTCCAGGTGCCAGGTCCGCATCAACGACTCCTCGGCCCGCGGCTCGGTCCACCCGCCGGCCGCGCGCAGCGTCTCGACGAGCCGGGACAGCTGGGTCGTCGTGGCGACGTACCCGACGAGGATCCCTCCGGGAGCGAGCGCGGCTCCCACGGCGTCGACGCACTCCCACGGAGCGAGCATGTCCAGCACGACCGCGTCGAGATCGCGCTGGTCCAGGACCTCGGCGAGGTCCCCGAGGATGAGCTCCCACGACTGCGGGCGGTGCCCGAACCACTTGCGGACGTTGGCATCGGCGACGTCGGCGAACTCCGATCGTCGCTCGTAGCTGTAGACCCGGCCCTCGTCGCCGACGGCGCGCAGCAGGGAGCAGGTGAGCGCTCCCGACCCGACGCCGGCCTCGGCGACCCGCGCGCCCGGCCCGAGGTTCGCCAGGCCGACGATGCGGGCCGCGTCCTTGGGGTAGATGACCTGGGCTCCCCGGGGCATCGCCAGCACGAAGTCGTCGAGGATCGGGCGCAGGGCCAGGTAGCCCGTCCCGTTGCTGGACGTGACGACCGTGCCCTCCGGTGCCCCGATCAGGTCCGCGTGCGGGATGCGGCCCCGATGCGTGTGGAACTCCCCGCCGGCTTGGAGCGTGATGGTGTGCATCGTGCCGCGCGGATCGGTCAGCTGGACGAGGTCACCGGCCGCGAACGGGCCGTGCCGGCGACTGCCGGCGATCGTGGAGGACACGCCCGGCACCGTACCCGGGGCGTCAGTCCGCGGGACTAGCCTCCCCGCATGACCTCGGCCACGCTGTCGTCCTCGGCCACGCCGCCGTTCCCGGCGACGCTGTCCCCGTCGCGCGCGTCGGACTTCATGACCTGCCCCCTGCTGTTCCGCCTGCGCTCGATCGACCGGCTGCCCGAGCCGCCGTCCCCGGCGGCGATCCGCGGAAGCCTGGTCCACCGCGCACTGGAGAACCTGTTCGACCTGCCGGCCGCCGAGCGCACGCCGCAGGCGGCCACCGCCCTGGTCGGCGAGGCGCTGGCCGAGCTGGAGCGCGACGACCCCGAGGCCGCACGGGCCGTCGTCCCCGAGCCAGGCGACCCGCTCGACGTCGAGGCGCTCATTGCGGCGTACTTCGCGCTGGAGGACCCGCGGCGGCTCGAGCCGCACTCGCGCGAGCTGGGCGTACGCGCGGCCGTCGAGCCGGAGTTCGAGCTTCGAGGGTTCATCGACCGGGTCGACGTGTCCCCGACCGGGCTGGTGCGGATCGTCGACTACAAGACGGGCCGGTCGCCTGGGCCTGGCTTCGAGGCCAAGGCGATGTTCCAGATGCGGTTCTACGCGCTCGCCTGGTGGCGCATGACCGGCGACGTCCCGACGCTGCTGCGCCTGATGTACCTCGGCAACCGGGAGACGCTGGAGTACGAGCCGACGGAGGGCGACCTCCTGGCTACCGAGCGCAAGGTGCTCGCCCTCCGGGCGGCGATCGCGCAGGCGGCCGACGCGGGGCAGTTCGAACCCAAGCCGTCGCGTCTGTGCGACTGGTGTGCGCACCGGTCGGTCTGCCCGGCCTGGGGCGGCACGCCTCCCCCGCTGCCGGCGCGCGCCGACTGGCCGACCAGCAGCCGGTCGGGCGACGTGGTCGACGACGCCGAACCGGAGGGATGAATGGACGTCACGGACTCGCTGGAGGTCAACCGCCGGCACTGGGACGAGCGTGCGCCGGCGCACGCGGCGTCCGCGGACTACCAGGTGCAGCAGTTCATCGACGATCCCGGCCACCTGAGCGACGTCGTGCGGTTCGACCGCGCGCTCCTCGGCGACCTGGCGGGCGTTCGAGGCGTGCACCTGCAGTGCCACATCGGCACCGACACGGTGTCCTTGTCCCGGCTCGGCGCGCGGATGACCGGCCTGGACTTCTCGGGGGCGTCGATCGCGCAGGCGCGGGCCCTGGCCGCCGCCGCCGGCGCGGACGTCGAGTTCGTCCAGGCGGAGGTCCAGCGGGGGCTCGAGGTCCTCCCCGTCGGCGCCTTCGACCTCGTGTACACGGGGATCGGAGCCCTGTGCTGGCTGCCGAGCATCCGTGAGTGGGCGCGGGTGGCCGCCGGACTCCTGGCCCCCGGCGGGCGGCTCTTCGTCCGGGAGGGCCACCCGGTGCTCTGGGCCCTGGACTACGAGCGGACCGACGAGCTCCTCGTGCTCGCCCACCCGTACGTCGAGACCGTCGCCCCCGTGGTCGACGACTCGGAGGGCTCGTACGTGGAGGTCGACGTGCCGCTCCGCAACACCGAGAACCACTCGTGGAACCACGGCCTCGGCGAGATCGTGACCGCCCTTCTCGACGAGGGCCTGGTGCTCACGGGTCTCGTCGAGCACGACAGCGTGCCGTGGAACCCGCTGCCCGACGGCCTCATGCGCCTCGGCGACGGGGGTGAGTGGCACCTGGTCAACCGCCCGGAGCGGCTTCCCCTGACCTACACGCTGCAGGCGGTCAGACCCGCGTAGCTCCCCAGAGGTCGGCGATCGTGCGGCCCGCCAGCGTCTCCACGACCACGACGCCGGGAAGCGCCACCCGCTCGCGGTTCGCCGGGCTCGGCACCGCGACGACGCCGCATCCCGCGGCGACGGCGGAGGCAACGCCCGTCGGGGAGTCCTCGATCGCCAGGCACGCGTCGGGCGAGACCGCCAGGGCTGCGGCGCCGGTGAGGTACGGCTCGGGATCCGGCTTGCTGCGCGTCACCTCGTCGCCGGCCACGATCGCATCGAACGCGCTGCCCCCGAGGTCACCGGCGGCCCGGTCGCCGACCGCGCCGATGATCCGCCGCCACGACGCGGACACGAGCGCGGCCGGGAGACCGAGCTCGCGGCACTCCGCGACCAACGCGCGAGCCCCGGGCTTCCAGGCCACGTCGTTGGCCCGGACGCGCGCCTCCATCACGTCCATGATCATCGTGCCGAGCGTGTCGGGGTCGGCCGCCACGGGCAGTCGTGCGTTCATGTACGCGACGGTGTGCTCCAGCGGTCCGCCCATGCACGCGACGTGGTCGTCACGGCCCCAGGGACCGCCGAGGGCGGTCATGACCTCGATCTCGGCCTCGAACCACAAGGGCTCGGAGTCGACGAGCGTGCCGTCCATGTCGAACAGGACGGCGGCAGGCAGGTCTGCGGTCGTCCGGCTCATGTCGCGTTGAAGTACTTCGCCTCGGGGTGGTGGACGATGATCGCGCTGGTCGACTGCTCCGGGTGCAGCTGGAACTCCTCCGACAGCGTGACGTCGATGCGCTCGGGGCGCAGCAGGTCCATGAGCACGGTCTGCTGCTCGAGGTCCGGGCACGCGGGGTAGCCGAACGAGTAGCGCGACCCGCGGTAGCCCTGCTTGGCGATCAGGTAGTCCATGTCGGCCGAGTCGTACTGGGCCAGGCCCAGCTCCTCGCGCACCCGCGCGTGCCAGTACTCCGCCAGCGCCTCGGTCAGCTGGACGGACAGGCCATGCAGCTCGAGGTAGTCGCGGTAGGAGTCCGACTCGAACAGCGCGGCGGTGGCTCGTGACGCCGCGTGACCCATCGTCGCCACCTGGAACGCGACGACGTCGACCTCGCCGGACTCGGCGGGCCGGAAGAAGTCGGACAGGCACAGGTGACGATCCCGCCTCTGGCGCGGGAACGTCAGGCGGGCTCGCACGCGGCGGTCGCTCGGGTCGTCGGAGCCGAGGATCACCAGGTCGTCGCCCTCGGACTGGCACGGGAAGTACCCGTAGACGACGGCGGGCTCGAGCAGGCCGTCGGTCTGGATCCGGTCCAGCCACCGTCGCAGCCGGGGGCGTCCCTCGGTCTCGACCAGCTCGTCGTACCCGGGCCCGTCACCGCGCGTCGGCTTCAGCCCCCACTGCCCGAGGAACAGCGCGCGCTCGTCGATGTACGGGACGTACTCGGCCAGCGACACGCCCTTCACGATGCGGTCTCCCCAGAACGGCGGCGTCGGCACGGGCACGTCGACGGCCACGTCCGAGCGCGCCGGCAGGTCGGCGACCGGGGTCTCCTTCGGCCGGGCTGCCGTCGTGACGCGGCGGACGCGTCGCTCCGGCAGCGCCGCGCCCGGCTCCCCGCGCTTGACCGCCATCACGGCGTCCATGAGCCGCAGTCCCTCGAACGCGTCGCGCGCGTAACGGACCTCGCCGGTGTAGATGCCGGCCAGGTCCTGCTCCACGTACGACCTCGTCAGGGCGGCGCCGCCGAGGAGGACCGGGAACCGGTCGCCCAGGCCGCGGGCGTTGAGCTCCTCGAGGTTCTCCCGCATCACGACGGTGCTCTTGACGAGCAGGCCGCTCATGCCGATCGCGTCGGCCTGGTGCTCGTCGGCCGCCTCGACGATCGCCGAGATCGGCTGCTTGATGCCGATATTGACGACCGTGTAGCCGTTGTTGCTCAGGATGATGTCGACCAGGTTCTTGCCGATGTCGTGGACGTCGCCCTTGACGGTCGCCAGGACGATCGTGCCCTTCCCCGCGTCGTCGGAGCGCTCCATGTGGGGCTCGAGGTAGGCCACGGCGGCCTTCATGACCTCCGCGCTCTGGAGGACGAACGGCAGCTGCATCTCGCCGGACCCGAACAGCTCGCCGACGACCTTCATGCCGGCCAGGAGCGTGTCGTTGACGATCTCCAGGGCCGGCCGGCTCTCGAGCGCCTCGGCCAGGTCCGCCTCCAGGCCCTGACGCTCGCCGTCGATGATCCGCCGCTCGAGGCGCTCGAACAGCGGCAGCGCCGCGAGCGCCTCGGCCTTCGACGCCGGGAGGCTGGTCGCCTCGACCCCGTCGAACAGCTCCAGGAAGCGCTGCAGCGGGTCGTACTCGACCGACCCGTCCTCGGCGTAGCGACGACGGTCGTAGACCAGGTCGAGAGCGACATGACGCTGCTCGTCCGGGATCTTCGACATCGGCAGGATCTTCGAGGCGTGGACGATCGCCGAGTCCAGCCCGGCGGCGATGCACTCGTTGAGGAACACCGAGTTCAGCACCTGCCGTGCGGCCGGATTGAGGCCGAAGGAGATGTTCGACAGGCCGAGGGTCGTCTGGACGTCCGGGTACAGCGTCTTCAGCCGTCCGATCGCCTCGATGGTCTCGATGCCGTCGCGTCGGGTCTCCTCCTGCCCGGTCGCGATCGGGAAGGTCAGGGTGTCGACGAGGATGTCGCCGACGTTCATGCCCCACTTGCCCGTCAGCTCGCGGATGAGGCGGTCGGCGACGCGGACCTTCCAGTCGGCCGTGCGCGCCTGGCCCTCCTCGTCGATCGTCAGCGCGACGACCGCCGCACCGTGCTCGACGACCAGCGGCATGATCTTGTTGATGCGGGAGTCCGGTCCGTCGCCGTCCTCGTAGTTGACGGAGTTGACCACGGCCCGTCCGCCGAGCATCTCCAGCCCGGCCTCGAGCACCGGCGGCTCGGTCGAGTCGAGGACGATCGGCAGCGTGGACGCCGTGGCCAGGCGGGCGGCGAGCTGCCGCATGTCGGCCACCCCGTCGCGGCCGACGTAGTCGACGCACAGGTCGAGCAGATGCGCGCCGTCGCGGATCTGGTCGCGCGCGATCTCGACGCAGTCGTCCCACCGCTCCTCGAGCATCGCCTCCCGGAAGACCTTCGAGCCGTTCGCGTTGGTCCGCTCCCCGATCGACAGGTACGACGTGTCCTGGCGGAACGGCACGGCCTGGTACAGCGAGGAGGCGGCCGACTCCAGCCGGGGGGCTCGCGAGGCGAGGTCGCGGCCGCGGACGCGGTCGACGACGGCCTTGAGGTGATCGGGCGTGGTCCCGCAGCACCCGCCGACGAGCGACAGGCCGAACTCCCGCGTGAACGTGTCGTGGGCGTCGGCGAGCTGGCCGGGCGAGAGCGGGTAGTGGGCTCCGTCGGCCGTGAGCACCGGCAGTCCCGCGTTCGGCATGCAGGACAGGCCGATCGGAGAGGTGCGGGCGAGGGTCCGCAGGTGCTCGCTCATCTCCGCAGGGCCCGTCGCGCAGTTGAGTCCGATGAGGTCGATCCCCAACGGGGCCAGGGCCGTCAGCGCCGCGCCGATCTCGGTGCCCAGCAGCATCGTGCCGGTCGTCTCGACGGTGACCTGGGCGAAGACCGGGATCTCGGACCCGGTCGCGCGCAGGGCGCGTCGCGCACCGACGATCGCGGCCTTGGTCTGCAGCAGGTCCTGCGACGTCTCGATGAGCACCGCATCGGCGCCGCCGGAGACCATCCCGCGCACCTGCGTCTCGAACGCGTCGCGCAGCCGGGCGTACGGCGCGTGACCGAGGCTGGGCAGCTTCGTGCCGGGCCCGACGGAGCCGATCACCCAGCGCGGATGCCCGGGAGTGCTCCAGTCGTCCGCGACGCTGCGGGCGACCGCGGCCCCCGCCTCGGCGAGCTCGAAGATCCGGTCCTCGATGCCGTACTCGGCCAGGTTGGCCAGGTTCGCGCCGAACGTGTTGGTCTCCACGCAGTCCACGCCGACCGCGAAGTAGGCGTCGTGCACGGACCGGACGAGTTCCGGCCGCGTGATGTTGAGGATCTCGTTGCAGCCCTCGTGACCCTGGAAGTCGTCGAGCGTCGGGTCCGCCGCCTGGAGCATCGTGCCCATCGCCCCGTCGGCCACGACGACCCGGCGCGCGAGCGCCTCGCGAAGGGATCCACGGCCCGTGGCCGGATGAGGGGAATTCACGAGCCGGAAGCCTACCCAGCCCCGGCGGGACCGCCGCGCCGTACGCTAGCCGGGTGAGCCAGCTGGACGATCTGCCCGCCCTGGTCGACCCCGTGATGGTCGCCGCGTTCGAGGGCTGGAACGACGCCGGCGACTCCGCGTCGGACGCCGTCGAGCACCTGCGCCAGGTCTGGGACGCCCAGCCGCTGGTCGAGATGGACTCCGAGGAGTACTACGACTACCAGGTCAACCGCCCGCACGTCAGCATCGACGAGACCGGGGTCCAGTCGCTGGAGTGGCCGGCCACGCGGATCTTCGTCGCCCGGCCGCCTCTGTTCCCACGCGACATCGTCCTGGTCCAGGGCATCGAGCCGAACATGAAGTGGCAGCAGTTCGTGCGCGAGGTGCTCGGCCTGGCCACCGAGCTCCAGGTGTCCACGGTCGTCACGCTGGGTGCGCTCTTGTCGGACATCCCGCACACGCGGCCGGTCCCGGTCACGGGGACGTGCTCCGACCCGACGCTCGGACCCGAGCTCGGGCTCGAGCCGTCGACGTACGAGGGCCCGACCGGGATCGTCGGCGTCATCCAGGAGGCCTGCACCCGGTTCGGCCTGTCCTCGGTCTCGTTGTGGGCGGCCGTCCCGCACTACGTCGCGCAGCCCCCGTGCCCCAAGGCCACGCTGGCGCTCATCCGCCGGATCGAGGACATCCTCGACGTCCCGGTCCCGCTCGGCGACCTCGTCGAGGAGGCCCGCGCGTGGGAGATCGGCGTCGACGAGCTCGCCGCGGAGGACGACGAGGTCGCCGACTACGTGAAGCAGCTCGAGGAGGCGCGGGACGCGACCGACCTGCCCGAGGCCAGCGGCGAGGCCATCGCCCGCGAGTTCGAGCGCTACCTGCGTCGCCGTGGAGCGGACGACCCCAAGCAGCCCTGACGGAGGCGGTCAGGGGCTCGCCTAGGGTGGCCGCATGGACCTTCGCATCTTCACCGAACCCCAGCAGGGCGCCACGTACGACCAGCTCCTGACCGTGGCGCTGACCGCCGAGAGGCTCGGCTACGGCGCCTTCTTCCGGTCCGACCATTACGTCGTCATGGGCGACTACACCGATGGGCTTCCCGGCCCGACCGACGCCTGGATCACGCTCGCGGGCCTGGCTCGCGACACGTCGACGATCCGGCTGGGCACACTGCTGACGGCTGCGACCTTCCGGCTGCCTGGACCGCTGGCGATCAGCGTCGCGCAGGTCGACCAGATGAGTGCCGGACGCGTGGAGCTCGGCCTGGGAGCGGGATGGTTCGACCGCGAGCACGCGGCGTACGGCATCGCGTTCCCGCCCGTCGCCGACCGTTTCGACATCCTCGCGGAGCAGCTGGAGATCGTCACCGGGCTGTGGGCGACGCCGCTCGGCCAGACGTACACGTTCCACGGCAGCCACTACGACCTCGTCGACTCCCCCGCCCTGCCGAAGCCCGTCGGCGGCTCGGTGCCGATCATCGTCGGCGGTCACGGGAAGACCCGGACGCCGGCGTTGGCGGCGCGCTTCGCCACCGAGTTCAACGTCCCGTTCGCACCGCTCGCCGACACGGTCACGCAGTACGGCCGGGTCCGGGCGGCCTGCGAGGCCGCCGGGCGCGACGCATCGGAGCTCGTGTACTCAGCCGCCCAGATCGTCATCTGCGGGCGCGACGAGGCGGAGATCGCGCGACGTGCGGCCGCGGTCGGCCGCGAGGTCGCTGAGCTACGCGAGAACGGGCTCGCCGGCACCCCGGACGAGGTCGTCGAGAAGCTGCGCGCCTACGCGGACGGCGGTGCGCAGCGGATGTACCTGCAGATCCTCGACCTGGCCGACCTCGAGCACCTCGAGCTCGTGGCGGCGGAGGTCATGCCGCACGTGTGAGGCTGCGCGGTACCGGTCGCTACCGCAGTGACCGGTACAGCGCGATCGAGGCGTCCGTCGACGGGTCGAACGTCGCCGGCTGCTCTCCGGTGAGGTCGGCGAGGATGCCCATGGCGACCTTCTTGCCGAGCTCGACGCCCCACTGGTCGAACGAGTCGATCCCCCACACCGCGCCCTGGACGAACACGCTGTGCTCGTACAGGGCGACGAGGGCGCCCAGCGCGAACGGCGTCAGCCGCTCGACCATGAGCACGCTCACCGGACGGTTGCCCGGCATGACCTTGTGCGGGACCAGCGCCGCCGGCGTGCCGTCGGCCGCAACCTCGTCCGCGGTCCGCCCGCGGGCCAGGACGGCGGCCTGGGCCAGTGCGTTGGCGACGAGCATGTCCTGCTGCTCGCCGACCGGGGTCTCGGCGCGCGCGACGACGACGAGGTCGCAGGCGACCGTGCTCGTGCCCTGGTGGAGCAGCTGGTAGAACGAGTGCTGCCCGTTCGTCCCCGGCTCGCCCCAGAAGATCGCGCCCGTCGGGTAGTCCACCGGAGCGCCGTCCAGTCGAACCGACTTCCCGTTGCTCTCCATCGTGAGCTGCTGCAGGTACGCGGGGAAGCGCGCGAGGTACTGCGAGTAGGGCAGGACGGCCGTCGTCGGGATGTCGAGGAAGTCGCGGTTCCACACCGCGACGAGGCCCATGAGCAACGGCAGGTTGTCCTCGGCCGGGGCCGACGCGAAGTGCTCGTCCATCGCGTGGAAGCCCGCCAGCAGCTGTGCGAATCCGCCCGCGCCGATCGCGATCATCGTGCTCAGGCCGATCGACGAGTCCATCGAGTACCGGCCACCGACCCAGTCCCAGAACCCGAACATGTTCGCCGTGTCGATGCCGAACTCCGACACCTTCTCGGCGTTGGTGGAGACCGCGACGAAGTGCCGCGCGACGGCGTCCTCCCCCAGGGCGTCGACGATCCACGCGCGCGCGGCGTGCGCGTTGGTCATCGTCTCCAGGGTCGTGAACGTCTTGGACGCGACGACGACGAGCGTGCGGGCGGGGTCGAGGGCGCGGAGCGTCTCGGCAATGTCGGTCGGATCGACGTTCGAGACGAACCGGCAGTCGATCGACCGGTCCGCGAACGCGGCGAGCGCCACGTGCGCCATCGCCGGGCCCAGGTCCGAGCCGCCGATGCCGATGTTGACCACGGCGCTGATGCGCTCGCCGCTCGCCCCGCGCCACGACCCGTCGCGCACCGCCGTCGCGAACGCGCCCATCCGGTCGAGCACGTCATGCACGTCGGCCACGACGTCGACACCGTCGACGACCAGGTCGGCGGTGCGCGGCAGGCGCAGCGCGGTGTGCAGCACGGCACGGTCCTCGGTCACGTTGATGTGGACGCCGCGCAGCATCGCGTCGCGGCGGGCAGCGACGCCCCGCTCGTCGGCCAGCTGCAGGAGCGCCGCGCGCACCTCGTCCGTGACCCGCTGTCGTGACAGGTCGAGGTGGACGCCGGCCGCCTGGCGCGTGTAGTCCGCGGATCGAGCCGGGTCCGCGTCGACGAGATCGCGGATGGTCGTGCCCTCCAGTGCGCCCGCGAGCTCGGTGAGCCGCGCCCACGCGTCGGTGCGGGTGGGGTCGTCCTCCGGCAGCTGAGTCGTCATGGGCCTACCCTTCCACTACCACCCCGCCACCGCCCACCGAGGAGACCCACGTGTCCGACACCACCCGCCCCGACCGCGTGACCCTCGGCATGGTCGGCCTCGGCCGCATGGGCGCCAACCTCGTTCGGCGCGCGATGGCGGACGGGCATTCGTGCGTCGTGTACGACCCCCAGGCGCAGGCCGTCGCGGACCTGGCCGCCGAGGGCGCGACCGGGACGTCCTCCCTCGCCGACCTCGTGGCCGCACTCCCGGCGCCGCGGGCCGTGTGGGTCATGGTCCCGGCCGGTCACATCACCGACGCGGTCGTCACCGAGCTGATCGGCCTGCTGGAGCCCGGCGACTGCCTCATCGACGGGGGCAACTCGTACTACCGCGACGACATCCGACGTGGACAGGCCGCTGCCGCCAAGGGGCTGGACTACCTGGACGTCGGGACCTCCGGCGGCGTGTGGGGCCGCGAGCGCGGCTACTGCCTCATGATCGGCGGGGCGGACGCCTCCGTCGACCGGCTGACGCCCCTGTGGGACACGATCGCCCCGGGCGTCGACGCGGCCGAGCGCACCCCGGGCCGCGACGGGGACCCGAGCCCGGCCGAGCGCGGGTGGCTGCACTGCGGCCCCAGCGGCGCCGGGCATTTCGTGAAGATGGTGCACAACGGGATCGAGTACGGGCTGATGGCCGCCTACGCGGAGGGGCTCAACGTTCTCAAGCACGCGAACGCCGGTACGGTCCAGCGCGACGCGGACGCGGAGACGGCGCCGCTGAGCGACCCGGAGTTCTACCAGTACGACCTGGACATCCCCGAGATCGCCGAGGTGTGGCGACGCGGCAGCGTCGTCGGGTCCTGGCTGCTCGACCTGACCGCCCTCGCCCTGTACCGGTCGCCGTCGCTCGACGAGTTCGGCGGTCGGGTCTCGGACTCCGGCGAGGGTCGCTGGACCGCGATGGCCGCCATCGAGGAGGGCGTGCCGACCCCGGTCCTCTCCGCCGCCCTCTTCGAGCGGTTCGAGTCCCAGGGCAACGCCCTCTTCGCCGACAAGCTGCTCAGCGCGATGCGCAAGGAGTTCGGCGGCCACGACGAGAAGAAGGGCTGACCGGGCTCCTACAGCCGGACACCCAGGAGCGCGTCGACCAGGTCGCGCACCAGGGCGGGCGACGCGGGATCGTCGCCCTGGCCGCTCGCCGCTGCGCGCGCCCAGGCGTCGACCGCGTCGAGAGCCTCGGGCGTGCGCAGGTCGCCGGCCATCGCTTCGCGGACCTTCCCGAGCACCGTCGAGCCGTCCGGGCCGGCCGCCGCCGAGACCCCGGCCCGCCACAGCGCCAGCCGCTCGATCGCTCCGGCCAGGCCCTGGTCGGTCCACGCCCAGTCCGAGCGGTAGTGGTGCGCCAGGAGCGCGAGCCGGATCGCCATCGGGTCCGTGCCGTCGTGGCGCAGCGCCGAGACGAAGACCAGGTTCCCGCGCGACTTGGACATCTTGTGGCCCTGCCACGAGACCATCGCCGAGTGCACGTAGTGCCGGGCGAAGGGGTGCTCGGCGCGCAGGACCTGTGCCTCGGCCGCGCTCATCTCGTGATGCGGGAACACCAGGTCGCTGCCGCCGCCCTGCACGTCGATCGCCATGCCGACGTGGTCCAGCGCGATGGCCGCGCACTCGATGTGCCAGCCGGGCCGCCCATGACCCAGGGCCGTGTCCCACGAGGGCTCGTCCGGCCGGGCCGCCTGCCACACGAGGCAGTCGAGCGGGTCCTCCTTGCCGGGCCGGTCGGGGTCGCCGCCCCGCTCGGCGAATATCTCGCGCATCGTCGCGTCGGACAGCCGGGACACCCGGCCGAACGAGTCGTCGCTGCGGACCCGGAAGTACAGGTCGTCGTCGACGGCGTACACGGCACCGCGCTCCTGCAGCGTCTGGACGTGGGCGGCCACGGACGGGATCGACTCGACGGCGCCGATGTAGTCACGGGGCGGCAGAACGTTGAGGGCGGCCATGTCCTCGCGGAACAGGGCGGTCTCACGCTCGGCGATCTCCTGCCAGTCCTGGCCGGTCTGCACCGCCCGCTCCAGCAGGGGGTCGTCGATGTCGGTGACGTTCTGCACGTAGTGCACGTCGTGCCCCGCGTCGCGCCACGCCCGGTTCACGAGGTCGAACGTCACGTAGGTGAACGCATGGCCCATGTGGGTCGCGTCGTAGGGCGTGATCCCGCACACGTACATGCGCGCGACCGGGCCCGGCGCGGTCGGCAGCACGGCCTGCTGCGCCGTGTCGAACAGGCGCAGGGGCGCCCCGGCTCCCGGCAGCGCAGGGACAGGGGCGGCGGTCCAGGACTTCACCAGCGCAGCCTAGGACCGGGCCCTCAGAACACCGGCCACGGGACCGCCGGCCAGCGCCCGCCGGGGATCGGGAACGTGCCGTCGCGCAGCAGCTCCCGCACCCGGTCGCGCAGCGCCTCCCGCTCGTCGTCGGCCAGCCAACGGTCGACGGGGTCGTAGTGGTCGCCGAGGAGCTCGTGCAGCCCCGACACGTCCGCCAGAAGGTCGTCGGGGACCGCGCTCCCAGCCCAGCCCCACAGCACGGTGCGCAGCTTGTCCTCGGACGCGAAGGCCACACCGTGGTCGATGGCCCAGTAGGCGCCGGTCCCGTCGGCGAGGACGTGCCCGCCCTTGCGATCGGCGTTGTTGACGACGGCGTCGAAGACGGCGATCCGCTGGAGGGCACGGTCATCCGCGTGCACGAGGACCACCGGGTGCCCGGCGCCGTCCTCGGCCTCCAGCACGACCCGCCAGCCCGCCGGGACCGC
Source organism: Actinomycetales bacterium (assembly GCA_017849335.1). Taxonomy (GTDB): domain Bacteria; phylum Actinomycetota; class Actinomycetes; order S36-B12; family S36-B12; genus UBA10649. The sequence goes on from JAFIHP010000236.1 coordinate 13,372, forward strand.
CCGAGGACGCACGACGTCGACCGGCCGGGCTCCCTCGTCCTCCTCGATCCACAGCTGGCACATGCCCGCGCCCGCCGGCCCGTCCTCCCTCCAGGCGGTGGGCGGCACGAGGTGCCAGCCGATCGCGTCGGACAGGGCGTACGCGGCGAGCTCCCGGCGTGACAGCGTCGATTCCGGGAAGTCCCACAGCGGCCGCTCGCCGGACACCGGCTTGTAGACGCAGCGCACCGGACCGGCGGCGGTCTCGACGAGGCAGCGCAGCGTCGCGTTCGCGGCCCCGTGCAGCCGGCCTTCGACCTCGAGCCGACCGTGGGCGAGGTCCCGCAGGATCGGACCGGTCCCGGCAGCGCGCACTAGCCCCGCCGGCGGTAGCCGTTGGCGCGCGGGCAGATGTGCCCACTGGGATCCAGCGGGCCGTTGCAGAACGGGCACTCGGGCCGGCCGGCCGCCACCACCCGCTCCGCGCGCGCGGCGAACGCGCGGGCGTACGCCGGCGTGAGCCAGACCCGGAGGGTGTCCGGACCGACCGGGTCGTCGTCGCCGATCTCGGGTACCTGGGCGTCCTCCTCGGCCACGGCGTGGGCCTCCACGACGATCCGAGCACTCGCCTCGTCCCAGCCCAGCGCCATCGCGCCGACCCGGAACTCCTCGACCAGCGGCAGGTCCAGCGGCGCCGAGTCGGCCAGGTCGGCGGGGGCGCTCGTCGGAACGGTGGCGCCGGTCGACGCGACCTGCTCGAGCAGATCACCGATCCGCTCGGCCAGCGCCGAGGCCTGGGCCTTCTCCAGCGCCACGCTCGTCACCTCGACCCCCTGGCGCGCCTGGAGGTAGAAGGTCCGCTCGCCCGGGAGGCCCACCGTGCCCACCACGAATCGGTCCGGGCGGTCGTAGTCGAAGACAGTCCGGCTCATGCGCCCGCTCTCCCGCCGACGACGGCGTCGCTGGTACGCCGCCTCGACTTCTTCTTGGGCGACGGGGCGAGCCGGGAGAGGTCGCCGCCGACGTCGTTCGTCCGCTCGACGAACGGCCGCATCGACGTGTACTGCACGACGCTGACCGAGCACGGGTCGACGTGCAGCCGCTGGAACTGGTCCAGGTGCATCCCGAGCGCGTCCGCCAGGACGGACTTGATGATGTCGCCGTGGCTGACCACCGCGTAGATCGCGTCCGGCCCGAGCCGGTCGTTCCACTCGCGGATCGCGGACACGGCGCGGTGCTGCATCTGCGGCATCGACTCCCCGTCGGCTCCGGGGAAGACGACCGAGCTCGGGTGCGCCTGGACGACCCGCCACAGCGGGTCCTTCGCGAGCTCCTTGAGCGGCCGGCCGGTCCAGTCCCCGTAGCGGCACTCCCCCACGCGCTCGTCGAGATGGACGGGCACGTCGCGGTCGCCCAGCATCAGCCGCGTGGTCTGGACCGTCCGGTCCAGCGGGGAGGTGACGACGGCCGTCAGGGGCAGGGCCGCGAGCCGCTCCCGCAGGGCCCGCGCCTGGCCGATGCCCGTCTCGTCGAGCTCCACGCCGGGCGTCCAGCCGGCGAGCATGCCGGAAGCGTTGGCGGACGTCCGCCCATGGCGGACCAGCACGACCGTCGGCACGCCTGCCAGCGTAGATCGTGCCTTCGGGTGCAGCACACTGTGCCCATGATCCGCGGCATGGGCCTGTTCGGACCCGACGGCGTGAGCGATGTCGACGACGTGCGCAGCTGGCAGCAGCCCGGTGACGGCCACCCCGAGCCGAAGCTGCGCGACCTCTTCGCCCGCTGCTCGGCGAGTCCGGACGACTTCGTCTGGCTGGGGCTGTTCGAGCCGACCCGGGACGAGCTGGAGATGGTGGCCCGGGTCTTCGGCCTGTCTCGGCTGCACGTCGAGGACTGCGCCAACGACCAGCAGCGCGCGAAGTTCGAGCTCGACGAGGACGGCTACGGACTGGCCGTGCTCAAGACGCTCGACTACGTCGACGCGACGTCGGACGTCCACACGGGCCAGCTCTCGGTGTTCGTCGGCCCGCAGTACGTGGTGACCGTGCGCTTCGGCCAGATCGGCGACCTGCGGACGATCCAGCGTCGGGTCGCCGCAGACGACCGGCTCCGACACCACGGGCCCCGTGCGGTGCTGTACGCGATCCTCGACAGCGCCGTCGACACGTACGTCCGCGTGTCCGACTCCGTCAGCGACGACGTCTCCGACCTGGAGGCGGAGGTCTTCGCCACCCAGCCGGAGGCGTCGACGACGAACGCGATCTACCGGCTCAAGCGGGAGAACGTCGAGATCCGCCGCGCGGTCGCCCCCCTCGTCGGCTGGGCCCACCAGGCGACGGACGAGCGGGTGTCCTGGGTCGCTGAGACGCTCGCCCCGGACTTCCGCGACATCGGCGACCACGTCCTGCGCACGATGGACACCGTCGAGTCGACGGACAACCTCCTCATGGCGATGCTGATGGCGTCCACGTCGCTGCAGGACCTCCAGCAGAACCGCGACATGCGCAAGATCTCGGCCTGGGTCGCGATCGCGGCGGTGCCCACGGCCATCGCGGCGATCTACGGGATGAACTTCGACGACATGCCCGAGCTGCACTGGAAGTTCGGATACGCCGCGGTGCTCGCGTTCATGGCGGGCGGGTGCTTCTTCCTCTACCGGCTGTTCAAGCGCTCCGGCTGGCTCTAGGACTGCAGGACACCGAGGGCCAGCAGCAGCAGGACGAGCAACCCGAGTGCGAGCCGGTATATGACGAAGGGCAGGAACGTCTTCGTCGTCAGCCAGCGCATCAGCCAGGCGATGACGGCCAGGCCCACTCCGAACGCGACGATCGTCGCCAGCAGGGTCGGCCCCCAGGCGACCGTGGCGTCGTCGCCGATCTTGCGCGCCTCGTAGAGGCCGGAGCCGATGACGGCGGGCACGGCGAGGAGGAACGCGTACCGGGTCGCCGCCCGCCGGGTGTAGCCGAGCGCGAGGCCCGCGGAGATCGATGCGCCGGACCGGGAGACGCCGGGGATCAGCGCGAGCGACTGCGCGAAGCCGTAGATGATGCCGTCGCGGACGGTCATCTCGGTCTCGTCCTTGCGCCGCGACCCGAGCGCGTCCGCGACGCCCAGCACGATGCCGAACACGATGAGCATCGCCGCCGTCAGGTAGAGGTTCCGCGCGATCGTCTCGATCTGGTCGGAGAACAGGTAGCCGAGCACCACGATCGGGACCGTGCCGACGATGACGAGCCACCCCAGCCGCGCGGACGGGTCCGATCGGGCCTCCTTGTCCCGGATCGACCGCCACCACGCGCGGATGATCTCGACGATCTCCGTGCGGAAGTAGATGATCACCGCGATCTCGGTGCCGATCTGGGTCACGGCCGTGAACGCCGCTCCCGGGTCCCCCCAGCCGAACAACTGGGACACGATCAGGACGTGGGCGTTCGACGAGATCGGGAGGAACTCCGTGAGGCCCTGGACGATGCCGAGGACGATGGCTTCGAACCAGCTCACTACGACGCCAGGCCGGAGGAGTCGAGCAGCTCGGCCATGGTCCGGATCGTCGCGAGCCGCTCCTCCAGGCTCGCGGCGTAGGTCGCGACGGAGAGCGTCGTGACGCCGGCGTCGGCGTACGCGTGCAGGCGCTCGCGGATGCGGTCCGGCGGGCCGATCAGGCTCGTCGCGTCGATGAACTCCTGCGGGACGGCCGCCATGGCCGACTGGTGCTCGCGGGCCAGGTACAGGCGCTGAACCTCGTCCGCGGCCTCGCCGTAGCCCATCCGGTGGGCGAGCTGGTTGTAGAAGTTCTTGTCCTTGCTGCCCATGCCGCCGACGTAGAGCGCGGTGTGGAACCGCAGCGGGTCGGCACAGGCGGCCAGGTCGTCGCCGATGACGACCGGCACCGTGGGCACGACGTCGAACCCGGTGAGGTCCTTCCCCACGGACTCGCGCCCGGCCCGCAGCGGGGCCATCAGGTCGCCGGCGTGCTCGGGCGAGAAGAAGATCGCCAGCCAGCCGTCGGCGATCTCCCCGGTGAGCTCGAGGTTCTTCGGCCCGATCGCGGCGAGGTAGACCGGGATCTGCTCGCGGACCGGGTGCACGGTCAGGCTCAGGGCCTTGCCGGGCCCGTCCGGCAGCGGCAGCGTGAAGAAGTAGCCGTCGTCGGCGACCTTCTTGCGGGACAGGGCCAGTCGCACGATGTCGACGTACTCACGGGTGCGGGCCAGCGGCCGGTCGAACCGGACCCCGTGCCACCCCTCGGAGACCTGGGGGCCGGAGACGCCGAGGCCGAGCCGGAACCGCCCGCCCGACAGGGTGTCGAGGGTCGCGGCGGTCATCGCCGTCATGGCGGGGGTCCGTGCCGGGATCTGGAAGACGGCCGAGCCGACGTCGATGTTCTCCGTCTGGGCGGCGATCCAGGTCAGGACGGTGGCGGCGTCGGACCCGTAGGCCTCCGCCGCCCACACGACCGAGTAGCCGAGGTGGCCGGCCTCGCGGGCGAGCACCAGGTTGTCGGCGCCGTTTCCGGCGCCCCAGTATCCGAGATTCAGTCCCAGTCGCACCGCGCGAGCGTACTGCGCGCGCCGCTCGTCGAGTCGTCCTGTTCTGCCGACGCCCTCGGGTAGGTTGCCGCGCATGGAACAGCGTCCGCTCGGCCGGTGCGGCCTGTGGGTCGGCCGGCTCGCGCTGGGGACCGGCACCTGGACGCGCGGAACCGACGAGTACGAGGCGCGGGACCTGCTCGCGGCGTTCCTCGACGCGGGCGGGACCCTGGTCGACACCGCTGACGGGTACGCCGACGGCGGGGCCGAATCGCTGCTCGGCGAGCTCCTGGAGGAGTTCGAGGTCCGCGACCAGGTGGTCCTGTCGACCAAGGCCGGCGCGGTGCCCGGGACGCAGCGGCGCGTCGACACCTCGCGCGCGCATCTGCTCCGCAGCCTGGACACGTCGCTGCGCCGGTTGCGCACCGATGTCATCGACCTGTGGCACGTGAACGCGTGGGACCCGTGGACGCCGCTGGAGGAGACGCTCGCGGCGGTCGACTCCGCTGTCGCATCCGGCAAGGTCCGGTACGTCGGGGTCAGCAACTTCTCCGGCTGGCAGATGGCTCGCGCGGCCACGATGCAGCAGGCCATGGGCCGGACGCCGCTCGTGACGACGCAGGTGGAGTACTCGCTGCTGGAGCGGGGCATCGAGCGTGAGGTGGTGCCCGCGGCCCAGGCGGTCGGGATGGGCATCCTGGCGTGGTCGCCGCTGGGCCGTGGCGTGCTGACCGGCAAGTACCGGCACAGCATGCCCATCGACTCCCGCGGCGCGAACGCCGAGACGGCCGGCTGGGTGCAGCCGTATCTGGACGAGCGGGGTCGGCGCATCGTCGACGCAGTCGCCACGGCCGCGGAGGGCCTGGGCGCGTCGCCGACGGAAGTCGCGCTGGCCTGGCTGCGCGACCGGCCGGGCGTCGTCTCGTCCGTCGTCGGTGCCCGCACTGCCCAGCAGCTGGCCGCAGCGCTCGCCGCGGACGAGCTGGAGCTGCCTGACGCGATCACGATCGCCCTCGACGACGTATCCGCTCCGATACTCGGCTATCCCGAGTTCGGCTGGGCGCAGCGACGGTAGAGTTCGGCGATGGAGCGGCGACCGGCGACCTGGGAGTTCCGGGAGGTGTCGCTGCCGCGAGGAACATCGCGCGAGGCCACCCGCCAGCTGCTCACCGGCGCCGCGGAGACCGACCACTGGGAGCTCGACCGGCTCCGGCTCTTCCCCGACGGACGCCGCATCGTCCGGCTTCGCCGACGCGTCTACCGCATGGCGCGCACCGCCTAGCACCGCCCACGCCCGTTCCCGGCCTAGAAGGGTGGCGGGTCGTCCGGTGGTCGGGGCGGTCGCGAAGGCACGAGGTCTGGTGGTTCGTGTTGGTAGACGCGGCCCAGCGGTGATCGCCAGGTGCAGGACCCGTCCCTCGCGGAAGCGGTGATGTGCCAGTAGCCGGCGGTCTTCAGCTCGTGGTGGTGCTTGCACAAGGGTCCGAGGTTGCAGGTGTCGGTGTGGCCGCCGGTGTCGTACGGGTGCGCGTGGTCGATCTCGCAGCGTTCGGCGGGCCGGGAGCAGCCCGGGAACCGGCAGTACTGGTCACGCAGCCGGATAACCAGCTTCTGCAGGTCCGCCGCGAGGTAGTGCCGGCGGCCCGCGTCGAGGATGCAGCCCGCGGAGTCCGTGACCAACCGGCGGATCGTCGCCGACTCGAGTGCCGC
>JAFIHP010000237.1 GCA_017849335.1 Actinomycetales bacterium
ACCCACAACGTGGCGGACGCGCTGACGGTCGCCCGATTCAAGACCGCGGGCTACACGATCGAGCGCCCGCTCCACTTCGGCGCCGCGCTCGCCGGCGCCGATGTCGAGCTGGTCGGCGCCTACCGGCGGTACGGCCAGGCACTCGGGCAGGCGTTCCAGCTCCGAGACGACCTGATCGGCGCATTCGGCGATCCCTCCGTCACGGGCAAGCCGGCCGGTGACGACATCCGGTCGGGGAAGTCCACCACCCTCGTCGCGTGCGCCCTGGAGAAGGCCGACGACGCCGCGCGTCAGGTGATCTTGTCCGCGCTCGGCGACGCGACCCTCGACGAGGTCTGCCTGGAGCGCGTGCGAGACACCCTCGTCGAGGTCGGGGCGGTCTCGCGCATCGAGTCGATGATCGCGGACCTGGCGGGCGAGGCCAGCGAGGCGATCGCGAACGCCCCCGTGACCGAGAGCGCGCGACCCGTGCTGCAGCGGCTCGTCACGGCGGCGACGCAGCGGGAGCTGTGATGCCCTCGATCGAGCTCGCCTTCGAGATCGACTGCGAGGTCGATGCCGCGTGGGAGGCGATCCACTCTCCGGCCGCAGCCGAACGGCTCTACGGGCCGCTGCTGGGGCTCCGGCCGATGACCGAGCTTCCGGCCCGGTGGGAGTCCGGATCGCAGGCCACGGTGCGGACCATGGTCCTCGGTCTGGTTCCCGCCGGCACCCAGGTGATCCGGACAACCGACGACACGCGACGGATCGGCGGAGTCGACGTCCGGATCATGCGCGACAGCGGTCGTCCGCTCACGGGCCCGCTCGCGGTGCTCTCGTCCTGGGACCACCGCATGGCAGTCAGCCCAGTCGCCGGGAATCCCGCACGCACGCTCTGGCGCGACCGACTGGTCATCGGCGGTCCGGCGGCTGCGCTGCTGTGGCCTGGCCTCTGGCTGACGTGGCAGTGGCGGCGGCTGCGGATCACGCAGCTCGCGCCGACGTGGTCGGCTGCGTCGGATCGCGACTTCTCCGACCACGCGTCCCCCGGTGCTGCTACTCAGCTCTGATCAGTTCGCACGCGCCCGGAGTCGTAAGCCCACATCGCGATCTCGACGCGGTTGCGGAGGCCGAGCTTGGTCATCAGCGATGCGACGTGGGACTTGACCGTGCTCAGGCTGATGAAGAGCTCACTCGCGATCTCTGCGTTGGTCCGGCCGCGGGCGATCAGGGCGAGCACCTCCTCCTCCCGCTCGGAGAGGGGATCGATGGGCTGGACGAGTGCGGCGGGTTTCTGGGACGCGAAGGTCGCCAGCAGCCGGCGGGTGATGTTGGGGGCGATCAACGCGTCCCCGTTGGCCGCGGCGTGGATGGCCTGCACCAGTAGGTCGGGCCCGGCGTCCTTGAGCAGGAAGCCGCGAGCACCCGCGCGGAGGGCGCCCAGGACGTACTCGTCCAGGTCGCACGTCGTGATCACCACCACCGCCAGCGGATCCGCCACGCCGGGTCCCGCTAGACGACGCGTCACCTCGACGCCGTCGAGCCCGGGCATCCGGATGTCGACGATCAGGACGTCCGGACGCAGCCGGGTCGCCAGATCGAGCGCCGCCAGCCCGTCCGCGGCCTGCCCGACGACCTCGATGTCGTCCTGCGCGCCGCGGTAGATCGCCAGCGCGGCGCGGAGGAGGTGCTGGTCGTCCTCGGCGACCGCGCGGACGCTCAAAACTCGGCCCGTGCCGGCAGCGCGGCCTCGACGATCCACCCACCGTCGGGTCCCGGACCCGCCGCGAACGAGCCGCCCAGGAGGTGGGCACGTTCGGCCATTCCCGTCAGCCCGAACCCCCGCACCGGAGCACGCCCCGGTTCGGCCTGGCCGTCGTCACGGACACGGACGCGGACGACACCGCCCTCCCGGCGGACGTCGATGACGACGCGGGTCGCCCGCCGGGCGTGGCGCAGCGCGTTGGTGAGCGACTCCTGCGCGACTCGGTAGACCGTCGCATCCACCGGGTCCGGCAGCCGAGAGAGCGAGCCGGACAGCGAGACCTCGACGACCGGCGTCGTGTCGGAACGGGCGAGGGCCAAGAGGTCGGTGACTCCCCGCGCTGGCTCGAAGGCGGCCCCGTCGTCCTCACGCAGCAGCCGAACCATGGATCTCATCTCCGCCAGGGTTCGAGAGGCCTCGCACTCGATCGCGGCGAGCACCCGCACGGCCACGGCAGGCTCCGTGCCGGCGACCACGCTGCCGGCCTGCGCCTGAACCGCGATCGCCGAGACGTGATGAGCCACGGTGTCGTGCAGGTCACGCGCCAACGCCAGCCGCTCCTGGTTGCGGATGTCCCGCTGCTGGCGCTCCCAGAGGTCCGCGCGGTAGCGGAACACCGCGGCGAGGGACACGAACGCCAGAAGGAGGACGCTGCCTCCGACGACGTCGGGCACCCCTGCCGATGACACGTACATCCCGAGCGCGACGACCAGCGCCACGAACGCCGTCCCCACGACGATCTCCCGCCCAGAACCCCACCTCACGAGGGAGTAGAGCAGGATCAACACCGCAAGCATGGCGTAGAGGCCGACGTCCTCCGCATGCGTAGCCCACTGAACGACGAGGAGCAGCGCGGCGAGGCCCCAGCCGACCAGGGCGGCTGCCAGCGGGTGGCGTCGCCGCCAGAGGAGAGCCGGGAGGAGCGCCAGGGCGGCACCGATCACGACGGGCCGCCAGGTCAGATCCGGTCGAGCGACACCCTCGACCACGGCAGCGACCGCGAGCACGCCGACCAGGAGCCAGTCCGTGCGACCAATCGGCGGGACCTCGGCCGGCCGCGGCTCGTGCCAGATCGATCGCTGGACGTAGACCACGGCGCCAGCCTACGGACACGTGGACCACGCCGTACCCGCCGAAAGTACGGCCGAGTGACCGTCTTTCGGCCAGGTGAGCTGTGGCCGGCGGGCCGATGTTCTGTACGCCGATCCGCGCGATCGTGGACGCGTTGGCACTCGCTACGACAACGGAGCACGCGATGAGTACGCATCACCACACCGCCCCACTCGACGGCCAGCCGATCTCGGTGAGAGGAAAGATTGCTGCTGCGTGGACGGGCGTCATGTTCCTGTACGTCTACGTGGACATCCTCCACTTCTACAAGCCCGGAGTCATCGACGGCATCCTCGCCGGCAAGGTCTGGGAGTTTGACGCCAGCGAGCCGCTCTTGACTGCCTTCCTAGGGCTCATGGCGATCCCGATCGTCATGGTCGTGCTGTCGACGACGCTGCCCGCCCGGGCGAGCCGCACGACGAACCTCGTCGTCGCGTCGCTGCAGATCCCGTACGCGGCATTCAACCTGGCGGGCGGGTCGTGGCCGGTCTTCTACGGCCTCGGCGTGCTGCTGGAGGTGGCCCTTCTCGTCCTCATCCTTCGGTACGCCTGGACCTGGCCCCGCTCGACGACGCCGACAGCCCTGCCGGACCGCGAAGCCGTTCGGACCGCTCAGCGATCCTGAGCGCGGGAGCACGCCTCGCTGCCCGCCGTCGAATGCCTGCCGAGGATGCCGGTCCGGCGAATGCGCCGTGATGGGTGAAGGGCCCAGGGAGGAACCCCTGGGCCCTTCACATGTGGAGCGGGTGACGAGAATCGAACTCGCACTGTCAGCTTGGGAACCAGTATTTGGTGCGTCGATTTCTCGTTTGTTTGCAACCTGTTTCGGCGACCCGTATTGTTCCACGAGGAACGTATGGCGAACAACCAGCGGTGCACCAATTGGTGCGGAGGTCACTCGCGGTCACGGGGGGTTAGGTGGGCAAGCGTCGCTCCTTCGGGTCCATCGAGCGCGTGGCCTCGGGCCGATACCGAGCGCGGGTGCACCTGGACGGTGCGTGGGTCAACGCACCCACGACGTTCCGGACCAAGGCCGAGGCTGAGATCTGGCTCGACTCGGTCCGCGTGGATCGGGTACGCGGAGCCTGGAAGGCGCCACGGACGACGCGGATCACCGTCGATGAGTACGGCACCAAGTGGATCCAGCAGCGGCACGGTCTGAAGGCGAGTACCCGTCGGGAGTACGAGTCGTGCTGGCGCAACCACGTCAGTCCCTACTTCGGCGCCAAGCGGCTGGACTCACTCAGCCCGGCCATGATCCGCGACTGGCACGGCGACCTCGTGGCTCGACTCCGCGAGGATCTGCGGGCAAAGGACGAGGCTCGCGTCCGGCGCGAAACGAAGCTCGCGAGGTCTTCGCGGAGCGATCGCAAGCCGAGACTGCCCAGCGAGGCCAGCACTCGCGACGGATCGGCGACAGCGGCTCGCGCCTACCGCCTCCTGCACTCGGTGTACGTGACGGCGGTCGAGGACGACCTCGTCTCGCTGAACCCGTGCCGGATCAAGGGCGCGTCGTCCCCCAAGGCGGCCGAGCGCCCCGTGCTGAGCATTCCCGAAGTCCTCGACCTGGCCGTCGAAGTCCCCGACCGCTACGAGGCGCTCGTCCACCTGCTCCTCTGGTCCGGCCTACGGGTCGGAGAGGCTGCGGCACTGCAGCGGCGGGACCTGGACCTCACGCCTGGCCGCGCGACGCTCACCGTGCGGGAGCGGGCGTACCCGGTCAAGGGCGTGCTCGACATCGACACACCCAAGAGTCGGGCGGGACTGCGCACGATCGCGATCCCGCACCTGCTCGCCGAGCAGATGGAGCGCCACCTGGAGCAGTTCACCCACGCCGCACCCAGCAGCTGGGTCTTCACCACGGCCACCGGCGGCAACATCCGCATGACGTACTTCCAGATGCTTCGGCGGGCGCTGAACCGGATCGGCCGCCCGGACGTGCGGCCGCACGACCTTAGGCACACCGGGATGACGCTGGCAGCGGAGGCCGGCGCCTCGATCGCCGAGCTGAAGCACCGACTCGGCCAGTCCACGACGCAGGCTGCCGAGATCTACCTGCATGCGACCGTTGACCACGGGCGCCGCATCGCCGAGCGGATGGACGAGCTCGCCAAGGAACCGAGCAACGTCCGCCCGCTCGTTCGCGTGAAGCCGCGAGCCCGATGACAACAACGCTTGAGCTATATAGCCTAGGTGGTGTATCGTGGTGGACCGCTGGAGGGTAGAGGTCGACCTCGTCGATGCCTGGCTGCTGTCGCTGGATCAGAAGTCGTACGAGCAGGTGATCGCTGCCCTTGAACTGCTTGCCGAGCGCGGTCCGAGTCTGGGGCGACCCGTGGTCGACTCGGTGGTCGGGTCGCGTCACAAGAACATGAAGGAGCTGCGACCGGGTTCCAGCGGACGCTCCGAGTTGAGGGTGCTGTTCGCCTTCGATCCCGATCGACGCGCGATCATGCTGGTCGCCGGAGACAAGGCCGGCAACTGGCAGAAGTGGTACCGAACGAACATTCCGCTCGCCGAGCACCTGTTCGCCGAGCACCTGATCCGAAGCAGGAAGGGCGATTCCCGTGGCTAAGACGCTGGAGGACCTCCTGCAGCAGCGTCCCGTCGATCGAGAGGCCGTCGAGGCGCACAAGAGACGCCTGCTCGAAGAGGTGCGCGCGTACCGGCTCCGCGAGCTCAGGGAGGCTTCGAGCCTCACACAGGTCGAGTTGGCCGCACGGCTCCACGTCAGTCAGAACCGCGTGTCTCGCATCGAGCACGGAGACATCGAGCGTGCTCAGGTCGACACGCTGCGCAAGTACGTCGAAGCGCTCGGCGGCACTCTGCGCGTTGAAGTCGAGTACGGAGACGAACGCATCCAAATCGCGTGAAACCCAAGGAGAACTCTCGGCGGCTGGTGCCCCAGTTCACGTTCTGTCGCGACGCCGATCCAGAGGTCGTCGATCGACTTCTCAGTGAACAATCGATGAGGTGCGGCCCTTGGGGCTCACGGGTGGTGCTCGTTGAGACTATGAGGAGCCGGTCTCCACGTCGTGGCCGGACTACAGGCGCAGCCTCGAGCGTTGGTCCAAATAGACATCTAACTGTGGGCGAAAACGACATTAATGGTGGGTCCAGATAGACATTGAGCGTGAACGATGGGTACCGTGGACCAGTGGAGCGCGAGTCCGGCTATGTCCCGCGCCTCGTCGACGCGCGGCTCAATGAATTCATCCGAGCCTTCCCGGCTGTGCTCGTCACCGGCCCGCGCGCTGCCGGCAAGACGACCTCTGGCTCCCGGGTTGCGGCCGAGGTCGTCCGCCTCGACCGCCCCGCCGAGGCGGTTGCTTTCGAGGCCGATCCAGACGCCGCACTGCGCAACCGCGAGGAGCCCCTCCTGCTGGATGAGTGGCAGGAGGTGCCGGCCGTCCTGGGTGCGGTGAAGCGGGCGGTCGATCTCGACCCGCGGCCGGGACGGTTCGTCCTGACCGGGAGCGTCCGCGCAGGCCTCGACCAGCGGATGTGGCCCGGTACGGGGCGGCTGGTCCGGCTGCCGATGTACGGGCTCACCGAGCGCGAGATCGTCGGCGCGGTGGGCGACGGCTACTCAGTGCTCGACGCACTGGCCACGGGCGACGCGGCGGCAGTGCGCCTACCATCGGTCCGGCCCGACCTGAGGCAGTACGTAGACCTCGCGATGCGCGGCGGCTTCCCTGCTGTCGCTCTGGGTGACATGCCGTCGGAGATGCGTGCGGAGTGGCTCGACGGCTACATCTCTCAGCTCCTTACTCGCGACGCTCGCGAGGTCGCGCCCGGAAGGGACTCCCTTAGGCTCGGCCGCTACTTCCAGGCGCTCGCCGCCCATTCGGCCACGGATGGGGATAACAATACGCTGTACGACGCTGCCGGCATCGATCGGCGCACTGCCTCCGACTACGACGCGTTGCTTGAGACGTTGTTCGTCGTCGAGCAGGTGCAGTCGTGGGACAGCAACCACCTCAAGCGCCTGACGTCGAGCCCAAAGAGGTACCTGGTCGACACGGCGATGATGGCGGCGGCGATCGGAGCGACGACGGCGTCGGTGCTCTCCGACGGAAAGCTGTTGGGTGGCGTCATCGATACGTTCGTCGTGGCGCAGCTCCGACCAGAGATCGCCCTTCGCTCCAGTCGAACGCGCCGCTACCACCTACGCACGAAGGGTGGACGCGAGGAGATCGACGTGATCGTCGAGAACCCCGACGGCCGCGTCCTGGCGCTCGAGATCAAGGCGACGGCCAGTCCGACACGATCAGATGCCCGG
>JAFIHP010000238.1 GCA_017849335.1 Actinomycetales bacterium
AGACCGGCACCTTGCCCGCCCCCTTGCCGGCGGACTGGTTCGTGACCACGCAGTCGACGGCCCCCTGGGACACCTCGTTCGCGGTCGTGTCCAGCGCGTAGGTTCCGGCGTACGACCCGGCCTTGTCCGTGCCGTTCCAGCTGCCGTACGACTGTGCGTTGCGCGCGATCTTCACCTTCAGCGACCCGGTCGTGGTCTCGGTGCCGGTGCGGGTGTCGCTTCCCGCGGCGCCCTCGTTGATCGCGACGGTGCGGGTCCACGTGATCGTCCCGGTGAGCTTGGTGTTCGCGGCCTGTGCGGCCGGAGCGGCGAACGTGGCGGCGGCAAGGCCGGCGAGGGCAACGGCGGAGGTGGCGAGGAGTCGAGGCAGGGCATTACGTCGGAAGGTCATGCGCCAGGACAGTAGGGGAGGCCGGTGGACGGGTCCAGGGGGTGACCGGTCACGTCTGGGCTACGACGCGCGACCGCGACTTCGCTCGCGTTCCGGCCAACGTGTCCCGTCGTCGGGCAGGATGCAGCGGTGGCTGGACTGAGCAGGCGGACGTTCCTCGCGACCGTCGCCGGCCTGTCCGCGGCGTGGGCGCTCCCGCACGAGGCTCTCGGCCGTTCGCTGTCCGCCCCGCTCGTCCGCGGAGAAGGTCCGACGACGGTGGGTCAGACGATCCTCGTCGGCTCGGTGCGCACCGGGTCCTACCGCGTGCTGCGCACCGGACCGGGCGAGCCGTACTACCCGCGGCTGGACCTGACCGGCGAGATCCCCGATCCAGCCCGCGCGCAGCGTCGGCGAAGCCTGGCGTACGTCGGCCACCTGACCGACATGCACATCATCGACGCGCAGAGCCCGGCCCGATTCGAGCCGATGATCGCGCAGGACCACGCGCTGTGGGCCGGGGCGTTCCGGCCGCAGGACACGCTGACGACGCACGTGGGCGCGTCGGTGGTGCGCAGCATCGCGGACGTACGGGTCTCGCCCGTGACCGGTGCGCCGATGGCCGCCGCGTTCGTCACCGGCGACTCGGCCGACATGCTCAGCCGGCTGGAGACCCGTTGGTACATCGACCTGCTCGACGGTGTCCCGGTGACGGCCGACTCGGGCGTGGCGGCGCAGTACGACGGCGTGCAGTCGTGGCCGCAGGCGTACTACGCCTACCACCCGGAGGACCCGACCGGCGACTGGTTCGGTGCGTACGGCTTCCCGGCGGTCCCGGGGATGCTGGCGGCGGCCGTCGGCCAGTCGGTCGACAGCGGTGGCCTGCCGGTGCCCTGGTATGCGGTCTACGGCAACCACGACACGCTGCTGCTGGGCACGCTCGGCGTGCCGTTCGGCCTGCGCGAGCTCGCCGTGGGCGGGCGGAAGTACTGGGACTGGTCGCCGCTGGCGATGGACTACCTGCAGTCGTGGACCGCGGACTCATCGGCGCTGACGCGGATGGTCCATGCGGCCACGAGCGTGCTCGGGCTGTCGTACGGCCAGCGGGCCGTGGCGGCCGACCCGGCCCGCGCGCTGCTCGAGCCGGGCGAGTTCATGGCGGCTCACTTCGACACGACCCCCTTTCCCGGTCCGGTGGGCCACGGGTTCACGGCGGAGGGCATGGCTGCCGGCCGGACGTACTGGACCGTCGACGTCGGCCCCGCGGTGCGCGCGTTCGGGCTCGACACCTGCAACGCGGTGGCAGGGCCCGACGGGGCGGTGCCGCGCGCGCAGTTCGACTGGCTGGAGGCCGAGCTGGGTCGCGCGCAGGCAGAGCGTCGACTGGCGCTGGTGTTCAGCCACCACAACTCGCTGACACTGGAGAACGACGCCGCGCTGGCGACCGATCCGCAGGACCTGGTCCACGCCGAGGAGTTCGTGTCGATGCTGCTGCGCTACCCGTGCGCGGTCGCCTGGGTCAACGGCCACTCGCACATCAACACCGTCGTCGCGCACCCGCGACGTGCGGACGACGGGCCGCCGGGCGGTCTGTGGGAGATCACGACGGCGTCGTGCGTCGACTTCCCGCAGCAGCAGCGCGTCATCGAGGTCGTCGACAACCGCGACGGCACCGTCAGCATCTTCGGTACGGCGATCGACCATGCCGCTCCGGCCGCGTGGACCGGAGACCTGAGCCCGGAAGGTCTGGCGAGCCTGAGCCGGGAGTTCTCGGCGAACGACTGGGTGGAGACGCCGTCGATGCGTCCGGGGTCTCTGCTTGACCGCAACGTCGAGCTGCTGTTGCCCGCGCCGTTCGACCTGTCGACGCTCACGGACGCGCAGCTCGAGGCGGCCCACGCGGCGGACCGGGCACGGCTCGCGGCCTGGGAGGCAGGATGGACGGCGTGAGCGCGCGGGGTCGCCTGTGCCTCGCTGCTGCTGTGGTCGGCCTATCGGTGGCGGCCGTGTCGGGGTGCGCGTCGCAGGTGTCGGCGCTCGCCCCGGTAGGCGGTGACGACATCACCGCGGTGCGTAACGCCGCGATTGACGTGGTGACCGGGCACACGCTGCTCGTGAAGGACGCGCCGCGCTGCACGCAGGTCGCCGAGCGATTCTCCTGCGTCGGCCCGAGCACCGACGGCTCTCCGATCATCGTGGACGCCCCCGTCGACGGATCGACGATGATCGTGACCGTCGGGGCCACGGTGCTGTACTCGGGACCGGTGCAGGACGTCCTCGACGCCGCGTCCCGCGGTGAGCCCGTTCCGACGACGGTGGCGCCATGACGTACCGGATCTCGGCCCTCGGGGCGGCGGCGCGGGGGATGTGGCGCGGCTGGACGGTGCTCGTGCCGGTCGTGGTCGTGAACGCGGCCCTCCAGGCGCTGCTCGTGTGGCCGTCGGTCACGATCGACGCGAGCGCGATGCTGGTGGCGCTCGCCGTCGCGTCGTACGTCGTGCTGCTCGTCGCGGCCGGGCTGGTCGTCGCCGTGGCGCTCGACGTGCCGGACGGACGGGTCGGGTGGCGTCCGGTGATGGTTCGGCTGCGCGTGCGGGCCGTGCCGTTCGCGTGCTGGACGACCGCGTTCGCGGTGGTCGCAGCCGCGGCCTGGGTCTTCTCCGTCGTGCCGGGTGCGCTTGTGTTGGCTGTCGGGGTGTACGTGCCGTTCGCCGCGCTCGACGGCCGAGGGGCGCCGCTGCGTGTCGCGTGGGCGGCGCTGCGGAGGCGGTTCTGGCGGTGGCTACTGACGTGCGTGGTCGTCGGGGTGCTCGGGTTCGTCGGCCTCGTCGTCGCGGGGTTCACGATGTTCTTCCTGCGCGGATCGTTCGGCTCGGCCCTGGTGTGGCTCGTCGGCGGGCTGGTCGCGGCGTGGGTCGCGGTGGCGTGGGGGCTGGTCTACCGGGCCGCTGTTGACGAAGAGAGTGTCGTTCCCGCTTCCGTGGACGCCTGACCCTGGATTTGGTCGAGGAGGGCCCGGCACGTATCCTTGCGGAGCACTACGCGACGCGGGGTGGAGCAGCTCGGTAGCTCGCTGGGCTCATAACCCAGAGGTCCCAGGTTCAAATCCTGGCCCCGCTACCACCGCCGAAGGCCCACGGGATCACCCCGTGGGCCTTCGTCATGCTCGGGGTTGACCGGACCTTCTCTGGGTGACATGGTTAGTTACATGAGTAATGAACCAACGGACCACGGGTCGACACCGCTGTTCCGGGCGATCGCCGACAGCATCGAGGAGTCGATCATCGACGGCTCGCTGCCCGAGGGCGCTCAGGTCCCGTCGACGAACGAGCTCGCCGTCTTCCACCGGATCAACCCGGCCACCGCGGCCAAGGGCGTCAGCCACCTGGTCGCCGACGGCACGATCTTCAAGCGGCGGGGCATCGGCATGTTCGTCGCTGACGGGGCGCGTGCGCGGCTGCTGGTACGCCGTGAGGAGCGCTTCGTGGAGCGGTTCGTGGTCCCGCTCGCCGCCGAGGCCGACCTGCTCGGCCTGGGCCGGGACCGCGTGATCGAACTCGTCGCCGCACATCTGGGGTCAAGGCCGAAGGAGGGTGCGTGGACGCCATCACGCTGACCGGCGTGACCAAGCGGTTCGGCGACGTCGTGGCGCTCGACGGAGTGAACGTGGGGTTCAGGCGGCACGCGATCACCGGACTCGTCGGCCGCAACGGCGCCGGCAAGTCCACCCTCCTGGACCTCGTCTCCGGTCGGGCTCGTGCCTCGTCCGGCGAGGTGCACGTCGAGGGGGAGGATCCGTTCGAGAACCGGCGGGTCCTCGGCGACGTCTGCGCCGTCACCGAGAGCCAGCCCTATCCGACCCGGTTCACCGTCGAGGCCGCCCTCCACACCGCCGCCCTGCTGCATCCGCGCTGGGACGGAGAGCTGGCCGACGACCTCGTCGAGGTCTTCGAGCTGCGGCGGCGGCAGAGGATCGGGAAGCTGTCACGAGGCCAGCGCAGCGCCATGGGCGTCGTTATCGCGCTCGCATCCCGCGCGCCGATCACCGTCCTCGACGAGCCGTACGTCGGGCTGGACGCTGTCGCCCGGCGCGTGTTCTACGACCGACTGCTCGAGGAGGTGGTCGTGGCGCCGAGAACGGTGATCTTCTCCTCCCACCTGATCGACGAGATCGCCCATTTGCTGGACTACCTCGTCGTCATCGACCACGGACGCGTTGTCCTGGACGCCCCGGCCGAATCTGTTCACGACAGCGTCCTGGAGGTGAGCGGTCCGCGTGTGCTCGTGGACGCGTTCGCCGATGGGCGGGAGGTGCTGTCCCGCGCGGACCTCGGGGGTGTGTCGCGGGCGACCGTGCGGGGGGCCGCAGGCGACGACGCCGTTGCGGCCGGCCTGCGCGTGAGAGCGCTTCCCCTTCAGGAGGTCGTCGTCGCGCTCACGACACATCCCCACGAGGCCTCGCGCGGCCACGTCGTCGGGTCGGCGTCATGACCGAAGCCGTCGCTGTCTTCCGGGTCCTCGTCCGCGGAGGCCTCGTCACGCTCTGGCCGTGGCTCATCCTCGCGATCTCGTTCGCGGTCAACCTGGCGTTCTATGCCGCCGCGGGTGACAACCCGGCGGTGGTGCGCCAGAGCGGTGGCATCCTCGCGCTCTTCCTCACTGCCGTCGCGGCCAACCAGCAGGCCTGGACGCAGGTGCTGCCGTTCACGCTCGGCCTCAGTGGCACGCGACGCGGCTTCGTCCGCGGCATGGTGCTCTTCGTCGGAGCCCAGGCAGTGCTCACCGGACTCCTGCTCACCGCCTTGACCGGCGTGGAGATCGCCACGGGCGGATGGGGCATGGACGTGCGGTTCTTCCGAACGCCCGTCCTCGACGACCTGTCCCCGGGCGGACGGGCCGCAGTGCTGGCGGCGCTGATGCTCGCCGTGTGCGGTTTCGGCGCGGTTCTGGGTGCCGTCCTCGTCCGCTGGGGTGCGGCCGGGCTGTGGTGGGTGGTCGCCGTCGTCGGTGTGCTCGCGGGTTCCGTTGCCGTGCTGGCTGTCGCGAGCGGCGAAGGAGGCGCCGCGATCGCCGGCTTCGTGACACGACCCTGGGCGCAGGTGTGGCTGCTGACACCTCTGGTGGTGGCTGCCGGAGGGGCGTTGCTTGCCTGGCGCATCGTCCGTCGCGTCGAGCTGCGGTGACCTCGTACCCGACCCACTTCTCGTGCTTGTCGACGACGCGGGACATGACCGTGCGGGCTGCCCTGGCGCTCCCGCGCCGGAACCGGGACGATCGCCCTGACGAGGAGGCACGCTGACCGGACCGCGCATCGCCGAGCTGTGGCGGTACCCCGTCAAGTCGCTGCGGGGGGAGCCGCTGGAGTCGGTCACGCTGACCGACGACGGCATCCCCGGCGACCGGGTGGTCCATGTCGTCGGACCGCGCGGACCGCTGACGGGTCGGACGCGCCACGGGCTGTTGACGGTGTCGGCGACCACGGGACCGGACGGCGTGCCCCGGGTCGATGGACACCGGTGGGACAGCGACGAAGCGGGACGCATCATCGCCGCCCACGCCGGTGTCGGCGCACGCCTCGTCGCCGACACGTCACCGGCGCGCTTCGACGTCCTGAACCTGCTCGTGGCCACGGACGGTGCCGTCGCCCGGCTCGGGCACGACGTCCGGCGACTTCGCCCCAACATCGTGCTGAGCGGCGTCCCCGCGGACTTCGAACCGCGCCTGCCCGGCCGCGCGCTGCGCGTCGGGGACGCGCTGATCGGGGTCTACTCGCTGCGCCAGCGGTGCATCGTCACGACCATCGACCCGGACACCGGAGCGCAGGACCTCGATGTCCTGCGCCGCATCCATCAGGAGTTCGACGGGGAGATCGCACTCAACTGCTGGGTCATCCAGCCGGGGAGGATCGCGATCGGAGACGAGGTCGAGGTCGTCGCGACCGCGGAGGATCCGTCGCGGGTCGGCAGGTGGATCGTCGGCGCACCGTACGGCCACGCAGCGGGATAGCGGTCTTGGTGACGGGTGCCACGGGTACATCGGCGGTGCGCTCACGTCGGGCGTTGGTAGCCCGAATCTACTTCGAGCAGTACGTGCCGCGCATGGGTGCGGAGCTGACGCCGTCGGGCTGGTTCGTCTAGCGCGACGGCGGGTCCCGCCTTCGGGTATCGGGCGCGGAACTGCGTCCAGGACCGTCCGCGGCCAGTAGCGTGGCCGGGCACCCAGACCCGCGCGCCGGAGGACCGATGGACCGACACGACGACCGGCACGAGATCGAGCAGCAGATGTTCCGGTACGCCCGGGCGACGGACTGGCTGGAGACGCAGAACCACCGGCTCGTTTTCGCCGACGACTGCGTGTTCGCCACTCCCCACAGCGGCGACCTCCACGGCCCGGACGCCGTCGTCGACTACATGGACCGCGTGCTCCCGCAGTTCGAGGCGACGCAGCATCTGATCGGCAACATCGCGATCGAGTTCACCGGCGACGACACGGCGACCGCCGTCAGCTACGTCCGCGCGTGGCACCGCTACCCGGACCCCGAGCGCCCGGACATGGTGCTGTGGGGGGAGTACCACGACCGGTGGGAACGGATCGCGGACACGTGGCGCATCCGCGAGCGACGGGTGCTGGAGGCCGGCATCGAGCCGCGCCGCGACGGGGGAGTGCCGAACCCACGCCGGGCGTCGCGATGAAGGTCGGCGTCGTCTACCCGCAGAACGAGACGCACGGCGATCCGCGCGGGGTCCTCGAGATCGGCCGCGCCGCGGAGGACCTGGGCTACGACAGCATCCTGTTCTACGACCACGTCGTCGGAGCCGAGCACGCGGACCGCGAGCCGAAGCTGTGGGGCCCGTACACCGAGGACGACTCATTCCATGACCCATTCGTGGCGTTCGGCTACCTCGCGGCGGTCACGTCGCGGATCGAACTGGCGACCGGCGTGCTCGTGCTGCCGCAACGGCAGACGGTGCTGGCCGCCCAGCAGGCGGCGGATGCCGATCTCCTGTCCGGTGGACGGCTCCGGCTCGGCGTCGGGACCGGCTGGAACTGGGTCGAGTACGACGCGCTCGGGGTCGACTTCGCGCAGCGCGGGGCGCGGCTGGACGAGCAGATCGCGCTGATGCGCGTGCTGTGGGAGCAGCCGTTGGTGACCTTCGAGGGCCGGTTCCACCGCCTCGAGCGCTGCTGCATCAACCCGCGACCCGCGCGGCGCATCCCGATCTTCGCCGGCGGTTTCAGTGAGGCCGCGTTCCGGCGGGGCGGAACGCTGTGCGACGGCTTCACCTTCGCCGGCGACGTCGATGCGGCCGTCGCGGGGATGGAGCGCGTCGAGCACTACCTCGCAGCCGCCGGACGCGACGCGTCGACCTTCCCGCGCGAGCTCATCATGACCCGTGCGCGGA
>JAFIHP010000239.1 GCA_017849335.1 Actinomycetales bacterium
AACCAGCAGGAGCAGATCGTCGTGTCGGCCATCGACAAGGACCAGCTCCCCGCCGCCGCCGACCTGCTGCGCCGCCTGACGCAGGCCGCGAGCGGCGAGCGCTAACCCCGCGCCGCCCCCTCCCGCGCCGCCCCCTCCCGCGGGTGGTGAGGTTGCTGGCGGTTCCGAGTGCCTCGGACCGCCAGCAACCTCAACGCCGGGCGGCGCGGACGAAGGCGGAGACGAGCGCGACCTGGCTCGGGTCGTCGGCCCAGGTGTCCTCGGGGTGCCACTGGACCCCGGCCGCCCAGCCGGGCGCGTCGACGACGACCGCCTCGACCGTCCCGTCATCCGCCCGGGCCACGACGGTCAGGCCGTCCCCGAGCCGGTCGATCGCCTGGTGGTGGTAGCACGAGATCGTGACGGTCCGGTCCGCAAGGCCGAGGACGTCGGCGCCCTCGTCGAGCGCGACCGCCTGCACCACGTGCCGGTGGTTCTCCGGCATGTCGACGACCAGCGTCCCCCCGCGGACCACGTTGACCACGTGCAGCCCACGGCACACCGCGAGCACCGGGACGCCCCGGTCCAGGCAGTAGGCGGCCAGTGAGAGGTCGGCGCGGTCCTGCACGTCGTCGACGTCGTACACCGACGGATCCTCGGGGTCGCCGCCGTAGTGCCGCGGATCCAGGTCGCCCCCGCCGGCCAGCAGCACGCCCTCGAACCCGGCGAGTCGGGCATCCCAGTCGAGCGCCTCGGGCGAGTCGCCGGGCAGGAGGGTGACCGGATCACCACCGGCCGCCCACACGACCTCCAGCAGAGCACGCGACGACACGACCCCCCGGTAGCGCAGCGCGCTGGCCGACTCGGTGAACCGACCGAGGATCGCGATGCGGGGGCGGGGCACCGGGCCTCCTGCGTCAGTCGAAAGGGGGTGACGATCCGAACAATATCCGTTAGGGTCCGAACGAAATTGCAGTCCATCCCGGGCGGCACGGTGGTCCATCCATTGTGCCGCCCGTCCCGACCAAGGGGAAGATCGCGATGTCCTACGCCGAGGTCGCAGGCGTCCGGGTCGACACCCGGCACTGGATCGGGGGCGAGCGGGTCGCCTCGGCCGGCACGTTCGAGTCCGTGAGCCCGATCGACGGCACGGTGCTTGCTCACGTCGCCCGCGGCGGCCGGGTCGAGGCCGATGCGGCCGTGGCGGCCGCCCGCGCGGCCTTCCCGGCCTGGGCGCGGCTCACGCCGGTCGAGCGCGGGGAGATCCTCCACCGCGTCGCCGACAACGTCGAGGCCCACATCGAGGAGCTGGCCCAGCTGGAGACGGCCGACAACGGCTCCCTCCTGCGCTCCCACCGTCGCGGCGTCATGCCTCGCGTGGTCCTGAACCTGCGCTTCTTCGCGGACTACGCGATCAACGAGCTCTCCCACCCCGTGTTCGAGACGCGCGGCCACGAGAACCACGTCTCCTGGGACCCGTCCGGCGTGGCCGTGATCATCACGCCCTGGAACGCCCCGCTCATGCTCGCGACCTGGCGGATCGGACCGGCGCTCGCGTCCGGCGACACGGTCGTGGCCAAGCCGCCGGAGTGGGCGCCGCTGACCGCGTCGTACTTCGCGCAGCTCGCACACGAGGCGGGCCTGCCGGCGGGTGTCTTCAACGTGGTCCAGGGCCTGGGCACCGAGGCCGGCGCGGCCCTCACGGCCAACCCGGACGTCTCCCGGATCTGCTTCACCGGCTCCGTGCCGACGGCCAAGGTCATCGCCCATGCCGCGGCCGACAACCTCACGCCGTGCTCGTTCGAGCTGGGCGGCAAGAGCCCGACGGTGATCCTCGACGACGCCGACCTCGACCTCGCGGTCGACCTGGCGATCGAGCAGTACGACAACGCCGGGCAGGTGTGCCTGGCCGGCACCCGACTGCTGGTGCAGGAGGGCATCGCCGATGCCTTCACCGAGCGGTTCCGCGCGCGGGCGGCCACGATCCGCCAGGGCGATCCCCGCGACGAGGACACGCAGATCGGGCCCAACATCCACCTGCGGCACGTCGAGCGCGTGCTCGGCTTCGTCGACCGCGCGAAGGCGGACGGCGCGACGGTCGTCTACGGCGGCGAGGTCAACGACGACCTCGGCCCGCACTACCTACGGCCGACCCTGATCGCCGACGCCCCGGCGGGCAGCGAGATCCTCACGCAGGAGGTCTTCGGACCGGTCCTGACGATGCAGACGTTCTCGACCGACGACGAGGGGCTCGCCCTCGCGAACGGGACCGAGTTCGGCCTCGCCGCGTGCGTCGTCACCGGCAGCCGCGAGCGCGCCGAGGCGTTCACGCGCCACCTGGTCGCGGGCACGATCTGGGTCAACTGCTTCTTCGTCCGCGATCTCGCGGCGCCGTTCGGCGGCTCCCGCCGCTCGGGGATCGGCCGCGAGGGCGGCGTCTGGTCGTTCGACTTCTACGCGGACGTGAAGAACACGGTGTACGCACCGAACGGGTGGAGGGAGTAGGCCATGGGCGAGGTCGTCGGAGCCGGGCTGCTGTCGCACGTGCCGACCATCATGCTCCCGCGCGAGACGCGCCTGGAGCTGAACGAGGGCAAGGAGATCTCCCTCGTCCCTGCGCTCCAGCGCATCCGGGCGGAGAAGTTCGAGACCCTCGACTACGACACGGTGGTCGTCCTGGACTCGCACTGGTTCACGACCGTCGAGTTCGTCGTCACGTCGCACCGGCGGCGGGCTGGCCTCTTCACGGCCGAGGAGCTCCCCCGCGGGATGTGCCGCATCCCCTACGAGTGGCGGGGGGACCCCGAGCTGGCCGAGTCGATCGCCTCGTTCGCGGAGCCCAACGGCACCTGGATCACGCCGATCGACGACGAGTACCTCCCGCTGTACTACCCGTCGGTGAACCTGTGGAGCTACCTGGGCAAGGGCCTGGACAAGCAGTGGATCTCGATGAGCGTGTGCCAGACCGGCGACACGGACGACTTCCTGCGCGTCGGCCGCGCCATCGGCCAGGCCATCGCCGCGACCGACCGGAAGGTCATCCTCATCGCCACCGGGTCGCTGTCGCACACGTTCTACAAGCTCAAGGAGCTCCGCAAGCACGAGGCCAGCGACCCGTCGCACATCATCAGCCAGAAGGCGCGCGACATGGACCACGAGCGGCTCGGCTGGTTCTTCGAGGGACGGCACGACCGCGTCCTGGACACGATGCCGGAGTTCTTGACCGTCCGGCCGGAGGGCATGTTCGCCCACTACCTGATGATGGCCGCGGCGCTGGGCGAGCACGACTTCGCCGCCCCCGGGGTCCAGTACGGCGACTACGAGAACTCGATCGGCACCAGCCAGGTGCATGTGTGGTTCGACCGCCCGGAGACGGGCTGGACGCGGACGGGAGCCGCCGC
>JAFIHP010000240.1 GCA_017849335.1 Actinomycetales bacterium
CTTGCCCAGGAACGTCTCGAACAGCCGCAGCTGCTGAGCGACGAGAGCTGGCGCATGCGTCACGTTCGCGAAGAACCCAATGCGCACGACCGGCGCCGTCGGGAGCTTGGGCAACGTCCCGGCCGCCGGAGCCGCGGCCGGAGCCGCGGAGAGCACGCCTGCCTGTGCCGGCGCACCTGCCGCGGCGAGCGCGGCCACGGCGGCCAGCGCTGCTCCGGCGACCGCTGCGGTGCCACGGGTCAGACGGGATCGGGACATGGTGCTCCTTCGACGTCGGAGTGGCGCATTGCCATCATTCCTATATTCTCTACAGTAGAACTTGCAAACTGGATGACGGCGCGTGGCGCGCCGGGAGGAGCGACCGGTGCCGACGACCACGGGCAGTTGGCGATGTCGATGACCGCCAAGACCGCGAGCGGCGTCCGGCGGGTCGGCGGCCAGCGACGGCGCGGCACCCGCGAGAATGCGGGCATGCATGTGTCCGCCAAGGCTGACTGCGGAATGCGCGCGCTGCTCGAGCTGGCGGCCGCCTATGCCGACGACCGGACGCGACTGGTCAAGGGTGAGACGATCGCCACCGCGCAGCAGATCCCGCTGAAGTTCCTCGAGGGCATCCTGCGGCAGTTGCGTCAATCAGGGATCGTGGCCAGCCAGCGGGGGGCCGAGGGCGGCTACCGACTCGACAAGGACCCCGCGGACGTCTCCATCGCCGACGTGGTCCGCGCCCTCGACGGCCCTCTCGCGGCCGTACGGGGCCAGCGACCGGAGGATCTGGACTACACCGGCGCGTCGACGCACCTGCGAGAGGTCTGGATCGCGGTGCGGGCGTCGATGCGACAGGTCCTGGAGGGCATCAGCCTTGCCGACGTCGCCGCCGGTCGGCTCCCCAGCGAGGTCACCGGCCTCCTCGACGCTCCCGGGGCGTGGCACCGCCGTTGACCGCGTTCGCGGCAACCATGCTGTATTGTTGACCGACATGATAGGAAATACGATCTCGGTCGCACGCCGCCCCGCCGTCCGCCGCACCGTCGCGGGCACGGCAGCGCTCCTGGTCGCCGTCGCCGGCCTGACCGCCTGCGCCTCCGGCGAGCCCACGGGCAATGCCTCGTCGTTCGCCGACGTCAGCGGTTCCGCCGTCCCCGTCGTCGATGATCTGACGGCCCTGTGCGCGCAGATCGTCGACCAGAAGCTCGATGCCGACACTGGCGCCGCGCTCGCCGAGGGCAGCGGCTACGTCTCGCGCGTCGTGAAGATCGACGGCCAGCCTCAGGCGGCCACGGCCGACGCCCGTGACGACCGCATGAACTTCGAGGTCGAGAACAACGTGATCGTGGGCTGCACCGTCGGGTAGGCGAGGAACGAGGCCCGCCAGGCCGAGTCCCGCAGCCGACCAGACCATCAGCCCGTCGGGTAGGCGGTCAGTCGCCGAGCAGGAGCGTCACGGCCGCGTAGACGTCCAGCTCGGCGCTGGCGACCTGCTCGGCCAGGTCGGCCAGCCGGCGATCGTCGATCCGCCCGAGGACAGCGTCCGCCACCAGCGCTCGTAGCTCGCTGCGCGCGCGGACGGCTCGCCGCTCGCCCAGCCGGCCCGAGCTGCGCAGCCACGCCGAGCGCTCGTCGATCGCATCGACCACGTCGTCGATCCCGGTTCCCGCGGACGCGACCGTTCGCACGACCGGCGGGTCCCACTCCCCCGGCGCGCGCTGCGCCAGCGCACGCCGAAGCTCGCTGACCGTCGCGTCCGCCCCGTCGAGGTCCGCCTTGTTGACGACGAGCACGTCGGCCACCTCGAGGATCCCGGCCTTCGCGGCCTGGATGCCGTCGCCCATGCCGGGCGCCACGAGCACGAGCGTCGTGTCAGCCGACGCCGCGACCTCCACCTCCGACTGTCCGACCCCGACCGTCTCGACGACGACGGTGTCGTAACCGACCGCGTCCAGCACGCGGATCGCCTGCGGAGTCGTCGCCGCCAGCCCGCCGAGGTGGCCCCGCGAGGCGACCGAGCGGATGAAGACGCCCGGATCAGTCGCGTGCTCGGCCATTCGGACCCGGTCGCCGAGCAGGGCACCCCCGGAGAACGGGGAGCTCGGGTCGACCGCCACGACGGCAACCGTCCCGCCCCGGGCGCGCAAGGCCGTGACGAGGGCGGACGTCGTCGTCGACTTGCCGACCCCGGGCGGGCCCGTGACGCCGACCACCGTCGCGTGCCCCGTGAGCGGTGCGAGCGTGCGCATCAGCGCGGGGACGTCCGGCGACCGGTTCTCCACCAGGGACAGCAGCCGCCCGACGTCGAGCGCGCGTCCCCCTCGAGCCCCGACGAGCAGGGCGTCGAGGTCGGCCGCACGCGTTCTCACGGGGGCCTTAGGCGGACGGGACGCGGACGAGCAGTGCGTCACCCTGCCCGCCACCGCCGCACAGGGCTGCGGCACCGATGCCTCCGCCGCGCCGCTGGAGCTCCAGCGCCACGGACAGGACGATGCGCGCTCCGGACATGCCCACGGGGTGCCCGAGGGCGATCGCTCCGCCGTTCACGTTCACGATCTCGTCGCTGATCCCGAGCTTGCGCGACGACACGATGCCGACCGCCGCGAATGCCTCGTTCAGCTCGAACAGGTCGATGTCCTCGACGCCGATGCCCTCCTTCGCGCAGGCAGCGAGGATCGCGTTGGCCGGCTGCTCCTGCAGCGAGGCGTCCGGGCCCGCGACCACGCCGTGGGCGCCGATCTCGGCGATCCAGGGCAGGCCGAGTTCGACCGCCTTCGCCTTGCTCATGACGACGACGGCGCACGCGCCGTCGGAGATCTGCGACGCGCTGCCGGCCGTGATCGTGCCGTCCTTCGCGAACGCCGGTCGCAGGGTCGCCAGCGTCTCCACGGTGGTCTCCGGACGAACTCCCTCGTCGGCGGTGACCAGCACCGGGTCCCCCTTGCGCTGCGGGACCGCGACGGGCGTGATCTCCTCGGCCAGCTTCTCTGCCGCCGCCGCTGCCCGCTGGTGCGACCGGGCCGAGAACGCGTCCTGCTCCTCGCGCGTGAGGTCGTACCGCGCGTTGTGCCGCTCGGTGCTCTCCCCCATCGCCAGGTTGTCGAACGCGCACCACAGCGCATCGTGCGACATCGAGTCGAGCATCGTCCAGTCGCCGTACTTGACCCCCGAGCGGGAACCCGTCAGGAGGTGGGGCGCGTTGGTCATCGACTCCATGCCGCCCGCGACGACGATCTCGAACTCACCGGCGCGGATGAGCTGGTCGGCGAGGGCGATGGCGTCGATGCCGGACAGGCAGACCTTGTTGATCGTGAGCGCGGGGACGTCCATGCCGATCCCGCCGGCGACGGCCGCCTGGCGCGCGGTGATCTGGCCGGCGCCCGCCTGGATGACGTGCCCCATGATCACGTAGTCGACCTGGTCCGGAGCGACGCCCGACCGTTCGAGAGCCGCCTTGATGGCGACACCGCCGAGGTCGGCCGCGCTGAAGGAGGACAGCGAACCCAGCAGACGACCCATCGGCGTGCGGGCTCCCGCGACGATGACCGACCCGTTCTCGAACGACATGACGAACTCCGCTTCGCAGGCGATGTGCATCCGCCGCGAGACCCGCGACGGCTCGATGCCACGATACCGACCATGACCTCGGCGAATTCTCTGCTCACCCGTATCGACCACGTCGGCATCGCGGTCGCGGACCTCGATGCCGCCATCGACTTCTACGGCCGCGCGTTCGGGTTGTCCGTCGTGCACGAGGAGGTCAACGAGAAGCAGGGGGTCCGCGAGGCGATGCTGGCGGTCGGCGACTCCGGATCGTGCATCCAGCTGCTCGCTCCGCTGACGCCGGAGTCGACGATCGCCAAGTTCCTGGACCGGTCCGGACCGGGCATCCAGCAGATCGCCTACGGCGTCGACGATGTCGAGGCCGCGGCGAGTGCGCTGCGCGCAGAGGGCGTGCGGATGCTCTACGAGCACGCCCAGGTGGGCACGGCGGGCTCGCTGGTGAACTTCTGCCACCCGAAGGACTGCGGCGGCGTGCTCGTCGAGCTCGTGCAGGCAGCCCCCGACGCGGCCCACTAGGAGATGACGATGTCGATGGATGCGGTTCGTGACGCGGTGCTGGCGGAGGCGTCGGCGGGTGAGTTCGCGGCGCTGGAGGTGCCGGAGTCCTACCGCGCGGTGACGCTGCACAAGGACGAGCAGGAGATGTTCGCGGGTATGCCGTCGGCGGACAAGGATCCGCGGCGCAGCCTGCACGTGGAGCAGGTGCCGACGCCGGAGCTGGCTCCGGGCGAGGTGCTGCTGGCGGTGATGGCGTCGAGCATCAACTACAACACGGTGTGGTCGAGCATCTTCGAGCCGGTGTCGACGTTCGGGTTCTTGGAGCGGTACGGGCGCACGCACGAGTACGCGAAGCGTCATGACCTGCCGTACCACGTGCTCGGGTCGGACGCGGCCGGCGTGGTGCTGCGGACCGGCCCGGGGGTCACGGCGTGGAAGCCCGGTGACCGGGTGGTGGCGCACTGCCTGAGCGTGGAGCTGGAGTCCCCGGCCGGGCACAACGACACGATGCTGGATCCCGAGCAGCGGATCTGGGGGTTCGAGACGAACTTCGGCGGGCTGGCCGAGCTCGCGGTGGTCAAGGGCAACCAGCTGATGCCCAAGCCCGCGCACCTGACGTGGGAGGAGGCCGCGTCCCCGGGGCTGGTGACCTCCACCGCGTACCGGCAGCTGGTCTCCCGCAACGGAGCCGGGATGAAGCAGGGCGACGTCGTGCTGATCTGGGGCGCGTCGGGCGGCCTGGGCTCGTACGCGACGCAGTACGCGGTCAACGGGGGCGCGATCCCGGTCTGCGTGGTCTCGTCGCCGGCGAAGGCGGACCTGGCGCGCGCGATGGGCGCGCAGCACGTCATCGACCGGTCCGCCGAGGGCTACCGGTTCTGGATCGACGAGCACACCCAGGACCCCAAGGAGTGGCAGCGCCTGGGCAAGAAGATCCGCGAGCTCACCGGCGGTGACGACCCGGACATCGTGTTCGAGCACCCCGGCCGTGAGACCTTCGGCGCGTCGGTCTACGTCGCCCGCAAGGGCGGGACCATCGTGACCTGCGCCTCCACGTCCGGGTTCATGCACGAGTACGACAACCGGTACCTGTGGATGAACCTCAAGCGGATCATCGGCAGCCACTTCGCGAACTACCGCGAGGCCTACGAAGCCAACCGGCTCATCATCAAGGGCATGATCCACCCGACCGTGTCCAAGACCTACGCCCTGGACGAGGCCGGCCAGGCCGCCCTCGACGTGCACCGCAACGCCCACCAGGGCAAGGTCGGCGTTCTGGCCCTGGCCCCCGCCGAAGGCCTCGGCGTCACCGATACGGACCTGCGCGACCAGCACCTCCCCGAGATCAACCGCTTCCGCAACAGCTGACCCGCGCGCCGTCGCCGTCGGTGGCCGAGTCGGCCGTCATCGGCCACGTAGCATGACCGCGTGACGCCGACCGACTCGACGATGACGGCGTCGGCTGGACCGTGGATCCTCGACCGCGGCCGTGCCAAGGGCGAGATGGGCTACCTGCCCGGGCTGGACGGCATCCGCGCGCTCGCCGTGATCGGCGTCCTGCTCTACCACGCGGACCTCACCTGGGTCAGTGGCGGATACCTCGGCGTCGACGTCTTCTTCGTCCTGAGCGGCTTCCTCATCACCACGTTGATCCTGGAGGAGTACGACCGCTCCGGCGGCGTGCGGTTCTCCCAGTTCTACCTGCGTCGAGCCCGACGGTTGTTCCCGGCCGTCGTCGTGCTGCTCGCGGTCGTGGGCGTGGCGGCCGCGCTGGTCTACCGCGACGCCGCCGGACAGGTCCGCGCGGACTCGCTCGCGTCGCTGTTCTACGTCAACAACTGGAAGTACGTGATCGACCAGATGTCGTACTTCGAGTTCATCGGCCGCCCGCCGATGCTCAAGCACCTGTGGTCACTGTCCGTCGAGGAGCAGTTCTACTTCGTCTGGCCCGCCGTCGCGTTCCTGCTCATGCGCCGGTGGAACCGCCGAGGCGTGCGCTGGGTAGCGATCGCCCTCGCGCTGCTGTCGACCGCGTGGATGATCCGCCTATCCGTGTCCAACGCCTACTTCGACCCCACCAACCCCATCGACCCGAGCCGCGCCTACTTCGGGACCGACTCGCACGCCATGGGACTGCTCGTCGGCGCCGCCCTCGCGACGTTCTGGCGTCCGGGCCGCCTGCAGGCGGCGGTTCCGACGGGAGCACGCGTCATCGTCACCGGGACCGGCGTCGCCGCACTCGTGGCGGTCCTCGGGTTCTTCCTGTTCGTGGGCGAGGACACGGCCTGGATGTACACGCGCGGCGGGTTCTTGGTGCTCGCCCTGGTCGTGGCCCTGCTCATCGCCATGGCGACGCACCCCGCCTCCCCGCTCGGGGGCTGGCTCGGCACCCAGCCGTGGCGCTACATCGGCCAGCGGTCGTACGGCCTGTACCTGTGGCACTGGCCCATCTTCATGGTCACCCGACCCACCCTCGACGTCCCGTTGGACGGACTGCCGCTCCTCGTCCTGCGCCTGGGTCTGACCTTCGGCATCGCCGAGCTGAGCTACCGGTTCGTCGAGATGCCGATCCGGCGCGGCCTCATCGACCGCTGGGTCGCGGCGTGGCGTTCCTCCACCGGCGCGGACCGGCAACGGCGGACCCGGCGCGGCATCGCGGCGATCGCCGGCGTCCTCGCGAGCGTCGTGTTCGTCGGCGCCGCGCTGTCCTCCGCGGCGTCCGCGACACCGGCCGTGGCGCCCGACGTCGCGCAGGCGCTCGGCATCGAGAACGGTGGCCCGACCGAGGTGTCGCTGGACGACCCGGGCGACGGCCCCTCCCCGTCCGCGTCGGCGACCGGGAAGCAGCACGGGTCCTCCACGCCGACCCCGTCACCCACCTCGTCGCTCGCCCCCAACCAGAACGGGCAGTTGAGCGGCATCGGCGACTCGGTCATGCTCGGGGCCCGCGACACCCTCAAGCAGGTCATCCCCGGCACGAAGGTCGACGCCGCCGTCTCCCGCTTCCCCGGGGCGTTCATCGGCCGACTCAAGCGCTACGTCGCCGGCGACAAGCTCGCCCCGGTCGTCGTCCTCCACCCCGGCACGAACGGCACCATCCCCGAGGACATGATGCGGCAGATGCTCGACATCCTGAAGGACACCCCACGCGTCGTCGTCGTGAACGACCAGATGCCGCGAACGTGGGAGCAGCCCAACAACAAGGTCATCGCCAAGGTCGTGCCGGACTACCCGAACGCCGTGCTGGCCGACTGGAACAAGGCGTCGGCGAACCACCCGGAGTACTTCGTGTCCGACGGGATCCACCTCACCCCGAGGGGCGCCCGCGCGTACGCGCAGCTGATCAAGAAGTCTGCGGGCCTGTGACCAACGTGAGGAACCGCACGATCGTCTCCGCGACGGCCGGCGGGTCCTCCACGTTCGCCAGGTGACCCACGCCCTCGATCCGAGCCAGGCTGGCGTCCGCCGAGGTCGCGAGCATGAGCTCGGCCTCCTCCTCGCTGCTGAGCGCATCCTCGGAGCCGCGCACTACCAGGGTCGGCAGCGCGAGGGCGGACA
>JAFIHP010000241.1 GCA_017849335.1 Actinomycetales bacterium
GACATGCCGCCCAGGCCGACGCCGCTCCCGGACCCGCCCACGCGCACCTGCTCGAGGTCCGCCGGACCGCGCACCTCCTCGACCAGCCGCGTGCCGGGCCGCGACGGGGGGCCGTCGTGCAGCCCGTCGACGTCGGACAGCAGCAGCAGTGCCTCCGCCTGCACCACGTGGGCCAGCAGGGCGGCCAGCCGGTCGTTGTCACCGAAGCGGATCTCGTCGGTCGCGACCGTGTCGTTCTCGTTCACGATCGGGACGACGCCCAGGTCGAGAAGGCGGAACAGCGTGCGCTGCGCGTTCCGGTAGTGACTGCGCCGGATCACGTCGTCGGCAGTGACCAGTACCTGGCCCACGGTGAGTCCGTGCCGACCGAACGCAGCGGAGTAGTGCGCCAGCAGCATGCCCTGCCCGACGGACGCGGACGCCTGCTGCGTCGCGAGGTCACGCGGACGGCGACTGAGCCCGAGCACGGGGAAGCCGGCCGCGATCGCGCCGCTGGACACCAGCACGACCTGGTGCCCGCGCGCATGCCGCGCGGCGAGCTGGTCGACGAGCGCGTCGACGCGATCGGTCGCCAGACCCCCACCGGCGCGAGTCAGCGACGACGAGCCCACCTTGACGACGATGCGGCCGGCATCCGCGACACGGCGACGGACGCCGTCACCCGTCATGACCGCCGCCCGGCAGCTCGTCGAACCGGGTCTCCAGGCGTACGTCGCTGCCGCGGGGGCCGGCGTGCGGCGCCTCTCCGGCATGGATCGTCGGATGCCAGTCGAACACGACCGCGTCGTCGCCGCCGATCATCACCGTCGCGCCGGGCGTCGCCCCGAGCTCGAGCAGCCGGTCCTCGACTCCGATCCGGGCGAGCCGGTCGGCCAGGTAGCCCACGGCCTCGTCATTGCTGAAGTCGGTCTGCCGGACCCAGCGCTCCGGCCGAGAGCCGCGCACCCGGAACCCGCCGTCCTCCGGGACCACCGTGAAGCCGGAGTCGTCCACCGCCTTGGGCGTCAGGACGATGCGCGTGGGCTCGACCGGCGCCGCGGCGCGGGCGGCCACGACCTGCTCGGCCATGGCGAACGACAGCGGTCGAAGGCCCTCGTGCGTCGCCGCCGAGATCTCGAAGGTCGGCAGCCCGCGCTCGGCGAGCATCGGCCGCACGAGCTCGGCGAGGACGCGCGCGTCGGGGACGTCGACCTTGTTGAGCGCGACGAGCCGCGGGCGGTCCGCGAGGCCGCCGTACTCCTCGAGCTCGGCCTCGATCGCGTCGAGATCGGCGAGCGGATCCCGTCCCGGTTCCATGGTCGCGCAGTCCAGGACATGCACCAGCACGGCGCAGCGCTCGACGTGGCGCAGGAACTCCAGGCCCAGACCCCGGCCCTGGCTCGCCCCGGGGATCAGCCCAGGCACGTCGGCGACGGTGAACACGACCTCACCCGCGGTGACCACGCCGAGGTTCGGCACGAGCGTCGTGAAGGGATAGTCGGCGATCTTGGGCCGTGCGGCGGACAGCGCCGCCACGAGGCTGGACTTGCCGGCGCTGGGAAAGCCGACGAGCGCCACGTCGGCGACCGTCTTCAGCTCCAGGACGACGTCGCGCTCCTGGCCGGGCTCCCCCAGCAACGCGAAGCCAGGAGCGCGCCGACGCGGCGACGCCAGCGCGGCGTTGCCCAGGCCTCCGCGTCCGCCCTGCGCGATGACGAAGCGGGCTCCGTTGCCGACCAGATCCGCGAGGACCTCGCCGTCGGTGGTCGTCACGACCGTCCCGCTGGGGACCCGCAGCACGATGTCCGCACCGACCGCGCCGTTGCGGTGATCGCCCTGCCCGGGCTTGCCGTTGGTCGCGTGGCGGTGCGGGCCGTGGTGGAACTCCAGCAGGGTCGTCACGCTCGAGTCGACCACCGCCACGACGTCGCCGCCGCGCCCGCCGTTACCGCCGTCGGGGCCGCCGAGCGGCTTGAACTTCTCGCGCAGCACCGACGCGCAGCCGTTGCCGCCGTTCCCGCCCTGGGCGTGCAGGACGACTCGGTCGACGAAGGTGGCCATGGTGTCCTCACGATATCCACTCGGCGAGTGGCGGGCGGCGTGCGCACGCTGCCCTGCTCCGGCCGCTCCGGGCGATCAGGATGCCCGGGCAACGGCAAAGAAGGGGGCGGACCGTGTGGTCCGCCCCCTTCCGATGACTGATGTCGTCAGCCGACGGCGACCACGTTCACGACGCGCCGCCCCCGCTTGGTGCCGAACTCCACCGCGCCGTCCGCGAGCGCGAACAGGGTGTCGTCGCCCCCACGGCCGACGTTGGCGCCGGGGTGGAAGTGGGTGCCGCGCTGGCGCACGATGATCTCGCCCGCGTTGACGACCTGGCCGCCGAAGCGCTTCACGCCCAGGCGCTGAGCGTTCGAGTCGCGGCCGTTACGGGTGCTGGATGCGCCCTTCTTGTGTGCCATGTCGTCACTTCCCCGCGGTGATGTCGGTGACCTTGATCGCCGTGAGCTCCTGACGGTGGCCCTGGCGGCGACGGTAGCCGGTCTTGTTCTTGTACTTGAGGATGTCGATCTTCGGCCCACGGTGGTGGTCGACGATCTCGGCCGTGACGCTGGCCTTGGCCAGCACCTTCGGGTCGGACGTGACCGCGGTGCCGTCGACGAGCAGAAGGACCGGGAGGGTCACCGACGCACCCGGCTCCCCGGCCTGACGATCCAGGACGACGACGTCGCCGACCGCGACCTTCTCCTGCCGGCCGCCGGCGCGAACGATGGCGTACACCACTGACTCCTACTCGATCGGGGATGTGCTCTGGGCAGAGGAGCCCACAGGCACGAAGGACAAGGATACGGACGGCTGACCCGCAGGGTCAAACCGGGCCGGGCTCACTCGACGCCGTCCGTCTGCAGCGCCTCGATCTCAGCCACGACGAGGTCCTCGGCCGCCGTCTCCTGCTCCACCTCGGCGACGACCTCCTCGAGGACCTCCTCGGCGACGACCTCCTCGACGATCTCCGCAGCGGCGACCGCCTCGGCGACGGCCTGAGCCGGCGCCGCGACGTCGTCCTCGGCCCCGGCCGTCTCGGTGGGCGCCAGGGCACGAACGGCGACGGCCGGCGGGTCGATGGGACCGGCCGGCCGGCGGGC
>JAFIHP010000028.1 GCA_017849335.1 Actinomycetales bacterium
CCAGGGCTGGAAGCTCGGCCTGAAGGCGCTCGCGATCTACCGCGACAACGGCAAGGTCGGGCAGCCCCTGTCGGACGCGAAGGCCAAGAAGGTCGACGAGCTGTCGGAGGCGACGGCCGAGGCGGTCGCGGCGGCGCTCGCGGGTCAGCAGCCGGTGCGCCGGCGGCTGCCGAAGAGCCGCCCGAGCGTGACGACGAGCTTCTCCGTCGCCGGTGCCGAGGGCTACATGACGGCCGGGTCGTACCCCGACAACGGCCTGGGCGAGGTCTTCCTCAAGCTCGGCAAGCAGGGCTCGACCCTGGCCGGGGTGATGGACGCGTTCTCGATCGCGATCAGCATTGCGCTGCAATACGGCGTCCCGCTGGAGGCGTTCGTCAGCAAGTTCGTCAACATGCGGTTCGAGCCGGCCGGCATGACCGACGACCCGGACATCCGGATCTCGCAGTCGATCATGGATTACATCTTCCGTCGGCTCGCGCTGGACTACCTGCCGTACGAGAAGCGGGAGGCGCTAGGGATCTTCAGCGCCGACGAGCGCGCGGCCACCGTCGCGGCGACCTACGGGGCGCCGGCTCCCGCTGCGGCGCCGGCAGCGTCGGCGGACCTGGACGTCGCGGTCGACGAGGCCACGGTGGAGCAGGAGGCGGAGGCGTCCGCGCCGGCGGCTCCGGCCGCTGCGCGTGCGGTCCCGGTCGAGGTGCACTCCAGCGCGGAACTGATGGAGGCCATCACCGGCACCGCGTCCGACGCCCCGCTGTGCATGACCTGCGGCATCAAGATGCGCGCCGCCGGCTCCTGCTACGTCTGCGAGGGCTGCGGCAGCACCTCCGGCTGCAGCTGACCAACCCCCAACTAGCGAGTGCTACGGCCCGCGTCATCTCGGCCTACGAGAGTGACGCGGGCCGTAGCACTCGGTGGGCGGATTCACCCCGCCCAGGTGTCGCTCTCCGCCGTGCCGGTTTCGGTAACGAATACGACGTGGACTCCCGCGGCGCCTCGGCCACGCTGGGTGCGTCGAGCGAGGTCGCGGTAGCGCGGGTAGTCGGGGAGCACCACGAGCGACTCATGGTCCGGGTGCGAGTCGAGAAGCATGATCGCCTTCATGAGGGCCTGCGAGTACCAATGGCCCGCCTGAGTCGTGGGTCGGGTCTTCTTGGTCTCCGCCGCGCGACGAGGATCGGCGTAACCCTTGCTCGGCCAGCCCTTGACTTCGGCTCCGAGCGCTCGGTCGCCATGTTGTGCGACGACATCGACCCCGTGTGCCTTCGTAGCGGTGTCGGCCGAGGAGGTAACGACCCAGCCGTGTGCAGTCAGCCAGTCGACGAAGACACGTTGGACCTCGCCCTCCCACGGCCACGCACGCGGGTCCGGTGGTTCTAGAGATGCGGCGCGCGGCACGGGATCCATCGTCCGGGCCGTAGTCAACTCGCCGGTCTGTCGACTGTGCACGTCACCGATCAGTTCGAAGCCGAGCCGCGACAGGATCTCTCGCGCCCTGTGGGAGGTGAAGTCATGCCTCGAGATGCCGGTGGCTACCGCGAACGCCTGCTTCACGGGATACGCGGTTCCGTCCACGACGACCGTGTGCCGGTACGTCGTACTCGGGTTGACGCCCGCGAGTCGACGTCGCACATCGTCTGCGGTCAGGTCGACCAACTGTCCGTTCAGCTGGAACTGCAACCGAGACCCCCTCGCTATCTCCGCTGATCGCTCAAAGGCTGGGCCACGAGACGATCAGTGCGTCGTGCACGACCTCGCTACCGCCTTCGCCGCTATGCCGTCCGGCGTAGATGCGATCCACGTTTGCGGGCGAACGATCGCGCGCGGCGAGCTCAAGGAGCCCGTCGATGTACCACTGGACAGCGAGTTCCCGTACCTGCTCGGCCGTGAGACCGACATAGTTGTCGCGGTCGACCGGACCGGCTGTCGTAATCAGCAGGACGAAGAGGCCATCGACGGCGTAGGAGCGCGCGATGTCCTTGCTGAACCAAGACTCAGCAGAGTCGGAGTACGGCGATGTTTCGGCCCAGAAGTAGCCGGGGCGGGCATTGGCGGCCTTCGTCGACTTGAACTCGACGAGGGTCGCGCCGATCGCGAGGTCGGCGCGTCCATTCCCCGTCAACCTGACCTCGGTACGCACGTCCGCGGACTGAAGCGCCGGCGTCTGCACCAGCAGGGCAACCCACTCCCGCTCGCAGTGGCGGTGCCTGCCCGCTGCCTCGGCGCGGTCGCGCATCATCCGTGGGGACTCAGCGACGGCTGCGATGGCCTCTCCGAGCGCGGATATCGCATGAGCGTCGGACATCGTTTCCCCCTACATTCAGTGCTCTGTCGACGCTAGCGGTGCGGTCCGACCTCAGCCGCCGCCGCGGACGCTGGTGACCGTCTGCGTCGGCTTGTAGCCCTCGGGCAGCTTGGGCGTAGGCGGCGGGTCTTGCGGCTTGTCGTTTGAGGGCTGCGTGTTCGACGTGGTCATCTCCACACTCCGATCGCCAGCGCGGCAGCCACGAGCGGCTGCACTCCAATCAGAACATAGAGCCCCCGCGTGCACCAGCACTGGCGGCGCTCGGCTTCCGCCTTCAGCTGGCCGGTCAGGCTGAGATCGGGATCCCGCACTTTGAGGGAGTGCTCGACGACGAGCCACGTCGGGTGACTGCTTCCGAGAAGGGCCGTGACCAGCTCCTCGTGGGACGGATACCGCAGGACCGTGCGACGGAACGCCGCCAGCAGCAGACTGCACGGAACGGTCAGGAGCGCCAGCGCCGTGATACGCGACCACACTGCTGCCTGTGCCGGCGCGATGACAGCAGCCTCCACGCCCAGGAGTCCCAGGAAGATGCCGGCGCGGGCGAGGAAGCCCTCGGAGTTGGCTTCGTACCGCTCGGCGTGCCAGTGTGCCTGGGCGACGAGCAGAGCGGCTTGCTCCGTGGTGGGCTCGCGCGGGTCCGGCATGGGCGGATGGTGCCGGCTGACTCTGACACGGTGGTCCCGCCGTGTGTCGCCTGTGGGCGCTAGCCTCACGGTGCACGGCCTGTTGACGATCGTGGATGAGTAGTTGTGGGGGAGCGGGATGAGCCAGCCGGCGGGGTTCGCCGACAAGGTCGCGTTCGTGTGGAAGGTCGCTGACAAGCTCCG
>JAFIHP010000242.1 GCA_017849335.1 Actinomycetales bacterium
CCGAGGAGGTGCTCGACGAGAACGGCGGCAAGACCGGCGTCACCCGCATCCTGTTTCCGCGCTTCCACCAGTGGGACGCGGTCACCAAACTGCTCGCCGCGACCTCCGCCGACGGCCCGGGCGTCGATCGGCTCGTGATGCACTCCGCCGGATCCGGCAAGTCGAACACGATCGCGTGGACGGCGCACCAGCTCTCTCGCCTGCACACGCCGTCGGCGATCGAGGCCGCGGTCGCCCACGAGCTCGGCACCGACCAGCCGATCTTCCACAAGGTCATCGTCATCACCGACCGCGTCGTCCTCGACCGGCAGCTCCAGGCGACCGTGTCCGGCTTCGACCACACGCCCGGCACGATCGTCTCCATCACCGAATCCAGCCAGCAGCTGCGCGAAGCGCTGTCGGGCAACACGGCCCGGATCATCGTCACGACGCTGCAGAAGTTCCCGGTCGTCGCCGCGGCTGCCACGGATCTCGCGGGCACGCGGTTCGCCGTCATCGTCGACGAGGCGCACTCCTCCACCACCGGCGAGGCGATGAAGGACCTGAAGGCGGTGCTCGGCGGCGACGCTGCGCTCGAGGCGTACGAGACGGCAGAGGCGAGCGCGGAGGCCCTCGTGGTCGATGCCGGCGACGTGGTCGCGGCCTCGATGGAGGCCCGGGGCCACCAGGGCAACCTCTCCTTCTTCGCGTTCACCGCGACCCCGAAGCCGAAGACGTTGGAGCTGTTCGGCGAGCTCGTCGAGATCGACGGCGAGATGCGGCGGGTTCCCTTTCACACCTACTCGATGCGCCAGGCCATCGACGAGCACTTCATCATGGACGTGCTCGCTAACTACACGACGTACGACACGTACTACAAGCTCGCCAACTCCGGACCCGACGATCCGAGCGTGCCCGTGGGCAAGGCCTCGGCCGCACTCGCACGGTTCGTGTCCCTGCATCCGACGAACCTCGCCCAGAAGGCCGAGGTCATCGTCGAGCACTTCCGGCAGAAGACCCAGGCCAAGATGCACGGACGGGCGAAGGCGATGGTCGTCACCCGGTCGCGACTGCATGCCGTCCGCTACAAGCAGGCGATCGACGCGTACATCGCGCGCAAGGGCTACGACACCGGGGCCAACCCCTTGCGCGCCCTCGTCGCGTTCTCCGGCTCACTGGCCGATCCCGATGCTCCGGCGGTGACCTACACCGAGGCGATGATGAACGGGTTCGGTGAGGCGCAGCTCCCCAAGCGGTTCGCCGGCGACGAGTTCCAGGTGCTCGTCGTGGCGGAGAAGTACCAGACCGGCTTCGACCAGCCGCTGCTACACACGATGTACGTCGACAAGAAGCTCGCCGGCGTGAAGGCCGTGCAGACGCTCTCGAGGCTCAACCGCATCCACCCGGACAAGGCCGACACGTTCGTCCTGGATTTCGCGAACACCGCGGACGAGATCCAAGACGCGTTCCGGCCGTTCTTCGAGGTGGCCACGGCTGCGCCGACCGACCCGAACATCCTCTACACGCTCCAGCAGACGATCGACAGCGCGCTCGTGATCCATGCCGACGAGCGCACAGCGGCCGTGACGGCCCTTCTGTCTGGGCAGAGCAAGCAGCAGGCTGTCGTCTACGCGAACCTCGACCCAGCCGTCTCCCGCTACGGAGCCCTCGACGAGGACGACCAGGTCACCTTCGCTGATGCGTTGCAGTCGTACGTGCGGGCCTACGCGTTCCTCGCCCAGGTCATGCCGTGGACCGAGCGGGAGCTGGAGGAGCTGTACCTCTACGGCAAGGCGCTGCTGCCACTGCTTCCGCGGCGGCCAGGCGACCCGCTGCCACAGATCGCCGAGTCCGTCCTGCTGACTCACCTGCGCAACGAGGTCACGGGGGACCAGCTCGACCTGTCCCTGGATGAGGGCGATCCGAACGCCGGGCACGCGTTCACCGGCGGTGGGAAGGGCAAGCAGGTTGAGCAGCCCACCGACCACCTCTCGGCCGTCATCGGCAAGATCAACGACCAGTTCGGGATGAACCTCACCGATGCCGACCGCATCTGGTTCGAGCAGCAGAAGCAGACCGTGCTCGACAACGAGGACGCGCGGGTGGTCGCGCTCAACAACGACTTCGACCAGTTCCGCATCATGCTCGCCCGTCTCGCCGAGGAGATGATCGTCGACCGTCATCAGGCGAACGGGATGCTCTTCGATGCGTACTTCGAGAAGCCCGGCTTCCGCGAGCAGCTGCTGGAGTACCTCGGAGACGCCTACCACGAGATCCGCGCTGAGGGGGGCTCCTAGCAATGGAGACGCACGTCCAAAACCCGCAAGCGATTTTCAGCATGCCGCAGCGGCTGTTGGTGCCGCTCTTCCAACGTCCTTACGTGTGGGATAAGGAGTCCCAGTGGGCGCCGCTGTGGGCCGACGTCGAGCGGATCGCCGAGAAGCTCCTGGCTCAGGACACGTCGGCGCGGCACTTCCTTGGTGCCGTGGTGTTACAGCAGGAGTCCACTGCGACCGGCTCCCTGATGACACGGACAGTCATTGACGGGCAACAGCGTCTCACGACGCTTCAATTGCTCTTCGACGCCATTCACGAAGAGGTGGCTCGGCTCGGCCTCGTGGACGTTGCGCGGCGAATCGCCGACTTGGTGGAGAACCCTGCGCACCATCGTCGGGAGCCGGAGGACCGCTTCAAGGTCTGGCCGACCAACCGTGATCGGGACGCGTTCGCCGAAGTGATGGCCGTCGACACTCCGGAACACGCCACTCTCCGCCACGCGAAGCAGCGGATCGTGCGTGCGCACGAGTACTTCTCCCTCCGAGCGCGGGCCTGGCTCGGGGATGACCTCGACCACATCGAGATGAGGGCGGCAACTCTCGTGGATGCGGTGGCTACGCGATTCCAGATCGTCGTCATTGATCTCAAGCCCGAGGAGGATGCGCAGGAGATCTTCGAGACGCTGAACGCGCGTGGGACACCACTGACCGCCGCCGATCTCATCAACAACTTCGTCTTCCAACGGCTGAACGCCTCACCAGAGGTCGCCGAGAAGGCCTACCACCAGTACTGGGAGCAGTTCGAGACACCGTTCTGGGAGAAGGAAGTCTCATCCGGCCGTGTCCTGTGGAGCCGCAGCTCACTGTTCCTGACGCAGTGGCTGACGAGTCAGACCCAGCAAGACATCCCCGCGCGCGAGGTGTTCACGTCCTTCAAGCGCCACGTGGACGACTCGCCCGTGCCTGTCACGGACATGCTCGAGCACATCCGCGCATGCGCCGCGATCTACCGTGACCTGGTCGAGGGCAGCGAGGACCACCACAAGCCGCTGTCGGTCGCCGAGCGCTTCACCTACCGCACGGCAACGATGCAATCAGAGGTCGTCAAGCCCATCGTCATCTGGCTCACCGACCCGACCCTCGACCCAGTCCCGCCCAGCGAGCTGACCGCGGGTCTGAACGCACTCGAGAGCTGGCTGGTGCGGCGGATGCTCGTTCGCGAGTCATCTGCCGGCCACAACCGCTTCCTCGCTGACCTGCTCGCCGAGATC
>JAFIHP010000243.1 GCA_017849335.1 Actinomycetales bacterium
CCGCTGAAGTCCGAGCGGATGGCCGTCGCCCCCGTCAGGTCCGCCCGCTCGAGTCGCGTGCTCCGGCTCGGGACCGTTCCCTCGTGGCTGTCGGGGTCGTGGACCGACACCAGCGCACCGTCGAGATCGGCACCGACCAGGTCGCAGTAGCGCAGCATCGCGCCGGGGACGATCGCCGTGTCCGAGCAGTCGGTGGTGCCGATCCGAGGCTGAGGCGATCCGAACGGCTGCACCTCGGCCACCGTCACGTAGGTCCGGTCCGAACGCGTGACCTGTCCGGGGTCCTGGTGCTGGCTGGCCGTCAGCACGATCCGGTTGCCCGTCCGCATTGCCGCCAGCGCGCGGGCCTCGGTGACCACGATCGTCACCGAACGCGTCTGGTCGCGCGAGATGTCCTGGCTCACGGTCCCGAGCACGTAGGGCAGGTGTCCGCGCTCGCTGACGGCGACGAGCCGCAGGTCGCCCCGTGTCATGCCGAAGTCGCCCACGCCGTCGGCGTTCCAGGTGACCCGCGCCGTGACCCGTGCGCGGTCGGCCGAGCGCGTCAGCGAGGCGCCGTCGACCCGTACGTAGGGGGCGGCGGCGGCCGCCTCGCCGGCGGGAACCGTCGCCGCAACCAGCGGAACGGCAAGTCCGAGAGCCGTTATGCTGCCGAGGATCCGTCGCGCTGGCCTGGCGCGCCCGACGCGAGAGACGAACATCTCGGCCATGGTACGGACCCCAGCTCGGGCGCGTCGCCGATCGGCGGCCGCCGTCCTCGTCGCGGCGATGGCCGTGCTCCTCGTCCTCGTCGCCGGGTCCGCCCAGGCGAGCTCGCAGGCCGCGGTCCCCGCGGCCGCTGCGCCGGCCACCGAGGTTCCGAGCGGTTGGTCATGGACCAACTACGGACCCGAGCTCATGTCGGTCTCCTGTGCGAGCGCCGGAACCTGCGTCGCCGTCGGCCAGTCGGGGGCGGTCCTGCGCGCCCCCAACACCGACGAGGTCCCGCTCGCCTGGTCGTTCGTCGACCTGGTGAAGAACCCGAAGGCGCCCACCGACCCGGTCGACCTGGTCGGCGTGACGTGTTCTGACACGAGCTGCCTGGCCGTGTCCGCCCCCTTGAACCCGACGGTCACCTACGGATCGTGGGTCTACCGCAGCACTGACGCCGGTGCGACCTGGGCCGCAGTGCAGCAGCTCCCCGTCGTCAACACGCGCAAGACGAACGTCGGTTCGGCCATCACGTGCGCCGGCGACCCGACCGCGACCGCGGACACCCGGCGGTGCTACGTGGCGGGCGCGGACGGCGGCGTCTGGCGGTCGACGGACGACGGCCGGACCTGGGCCGGGGTCCCG
Organism: Actinomycetales bacterium; assembly: GCA_017849335.1. Taxonomy (GTDB): domain Bacteria; phylum Actinomycetota; class Actinomycetes; order S36-B12; family S36-B12; genus UBA10649. Next base: position 1,336 of record JAFIHP010000243.1, read on the forward strand.
CTGCCGAGGACGGCGCCGGCGACCACGTCGTTCGACAAGATCGCCTGCGCGGCACCGGACCTCTGCGTCGTCGCCGGCGGTGACGACATGCCGTCGAGCGCGCTGCTGCGCGGCACGACGGTCACGCTGCTCGACACGCCGGCCGGTATCGACAAGCGGTTCGCGGCCCTCGCATGCGACGGGCCGTCACGGTGCGTCGGCACGGGCGGGCAGGGCAACTACACCGTCATGACGATGGACGCGACGCCGACGTGGGGGACGGCGCGCGCGTTCCGGAAGAACCCGTTGCAGGCCGGCGTGACGGTCACCGTCCTCGTGTGCCCGGTCCAGGGCAGCTGCCTCGGACTGGACGGAGACGGCGACGCCCTCCGGACGGACGCGCTTGGCGATCCCGCTGTGCCGTGGCGCATGCGGCCTGCCCCGGCGATCATCAGCGCCCTGACGTGCGTGACGACGTCCTGCGTCGGCGTGGGCAAGGCGGCTGCGTGGTACCAGAGCTTCGACGTGGGCGGTGGCTTCGGCCGGGTGAACCAGGTCGCGGAGTTCGACCTCGCGGTGTGCGGTGGCGCCCTCGACGGCGCGTGCATCGGGGGAGGAAAGGAGAACATCGGGCGCTCGGTCACCGGGGGGACGCTGTGGACCCTCCCGATCGCTGACCGCGGGGCCTTCAACACGAAGGCGATCCGGTGCTCGACGTCGCTGGACTGTGCGTTCTTCGGTCAGTTCGAGGTACTCGTGACCGACGACATGAGCGCGTACCGTCCCCGGTTCGGCCCTGTGCAGTCAGCGACCGGGTCCGAGACCCAGACGTGCGTGACGGACACCGTGTGCGTGTCGGTCAACGAGTCCGTCGTCTACACGACGTTCGACGGCGGGCGCACGCAGTGGAGCTCCAACCAGTTCCCGAAGGTACGGCCGATGAGCGGCATCGCGTGCCTGCCCGGGAAGACCGACCCGGTCACGTGCCTCGTGCCGGTCAAGTACAACGTGCTCCTGGGCACGATGACCCGCGACGCGCAGGGCCTCCCGCAGTGGCTGTGGCGGTGGACCAATGCGGACGCGGACCAGCTCATCTCGGCGATCGACTGCGCGCCCGGCACCACGACCTGCGCGGCCGCCGGCGTGTCCGGGGAGGTGCTGACCACGACGAACCTCGTGGACTGGGCCCAGCAGACGATCCCGGTGGGTGTGCCCGTCGGGTCGCTTCCGGACTACACGTCGGTCACGTGCCCGCAGGCGGGCTTCTGCATGGTGGGAGGGAAGCAGGGCGTGCAGTCGGTCGTCGCCTCGACGCTCGACGGCTTCACGACGTACTCGTACGACAAGATCGGCGATCTTCGCGCCGCGCCGGGGATCTCCGGCTTCGGGTGCGAGTCGGTGAACCGGTGCGTCGCTGTCGGCAGCACGGTCCTGGTCGGAACGCGCACGCCGCCCGTCGGTTAGGCACGCGCGGCGTGTCCGGCGCGCCTCAGCTCGGCAGGTCGCGGTACCGCACTGCGGCGGCCAGCGCTGTCCTGACCTGCTCGGCCGTGGCGGACCGCATGTCCTCGACGCCGCCCGGCCCGAGGTACAGGCTCACGTAGGCCGCCGTGTCTCGCTGGTACCGCCACCCCTCGCTCAGCGGACCGGCATCGACGGCGTCGTAGCCGATCGTGTCGAGGAACGCGGTGACCTGCGCCTTCGCATCGGCGTCGTCGCCGGCGATCGCGAGCGCGGTCCGGTCGGCGGCGCCGGCGGGCCGGGCCAGTGCTGCAAGGGCACCGAACCAGATGTTGTTGAACACCTTGACGACGTGCGAGGTCGGCAGGTGCGCCTGGAGCAGCTCGCTCGTGGTCGTGGACTCGTCGTCGAGCTCGGCGATGTGCCCGTCGCGCTGCGGGTAGTAGTTGTTGGTGTCGATGACGACCTTGCCGGCCAGGGGCTCGACCGGGACGTCCCGGTAGGACTTCAGGGGGATCGTCACGACGACGATGTCGCCGGCTGCGGCGGCGTCCGCAGCAGTGGCCGCGCGTGCCGCGGCCCCAGCTCGGCCACGAGCTCGGCCAACGTCTCGGGCCCGCGTGAGTTGCTCAGCACGACGTCGTACCCCGCCGCCACCGCGAGGCGGGCCACGGTGCCGCCGATGTTGCCGCTGCCGATCAGTCCGATGGTCGTCATGCTCGCGCCAACCGGAGGGTGGCCGGCCGAATTCCCGGAGGGCGCCCTAGACCGGCGACGCCTCGGCGCGCAGGCTGTCGCGCACGCCGTCCATGGTGAGCACGCCGGCATCGCCGATCCGCAGGCGGCCGGTACGCGATCGCAGGATCTCGGCCAGCGCGTCGCGGAGCGAGGTACCGAGCGGGACGACAGGAGAGTCCGCGTCCTCGCCTGACGCCGGCACGAGCGCGGTCACGTCGACCGCCGTGACGGCGAGGAGCTTGACGGTCCGGTCCGTCCCGACGAAGTCCGCGACGAACGGCGTGGCCGGCCGTCCGAGCACCTCGACGGGCGTCGCGAACTGCTCGAGGTGGCCGCCTTGCCGCATGACGGCGATGCGGTCGCCGAGCCGGACCGCCTCGTCCACGTCGTGCGTCACGAAGACGACCGTCTTGTCGGCGTCGACGAGCAGCTTGAGCATCTCGGCCTGGAGGCGGTCGCGCTCGCTGGGGTCGACGGCGCCGAACGGCTCGTCCATCAGCAGCACCGGGGGATCCACGGCCAGCGCCCGGGCGACCCCCACCCGCTGGCGCTGGCCGCCGGACAGCTGGTGCGGGTACCGGTCGCCGTAGGTCTCCGGGGGCAGCCCCACGAGAGTCAGGAGCTCGTCGACGCGCTGGCGCGTGCGGCGGCGGTCCCAGCCCGACAGCGTCGGAACGGTGGCGACGTTGCGACGCACGGTCTGGTGCGGGAAGAGCCCCACCTGCTGGATGACGTAGCCGATCGAACGACGCAGCTCGACGGGGTCGACGGTCGTGACGTCGCGCCCGTCGACCAGGATCCGGCCCCCGCTGGGCTCGACCAGTCGGTTGATCATTCGCATCGTCGTGGTCTTGCCGCACCCGGACGGGCCGACGAGCACGGCGAGCTCACCCGCGGCGATGTCCATCGACAGCTCGTGGACGGCGGTCGTGCCGTCCGCATACGTCTTGCGGACCGATTCGAGTCGGATCATGAGGCCGGGTCACTTCCTACTAAGTCAATTGAGTTAATATAGAAATGTCCGAGCACGGGATGACACGCAGGGAGGGCCACGGTCATGAGCACTACTATCCCGACAACGTCCGTCGCCGCGCCGGAGCACCTCCGGAGCGATCGTGCGCTGGAGGTGAGGGCGCGTGGGCTCGCTGCACAGACCGCCCGCTGGGAGCCGCTGGTGCGCTTCGCCGAGCCGCGGGTGTGCGTCCGCGTCGACGGTGGCCCCGACGTAGGCGTGGCTGCTGATGTGGACGCCAGGGCAGGGCACCGGGCTGCACGACCACGGGGGCTCGTCCGGCTGCTTCACCGTGCTGCGCGGGTCGATCTGGGAGACCACGGTCGACGCGGAGGGAATGTTGACCGAGCGGCGGTACGAGGTCGGCGAGGCGCGCAGCTTCGCGGAGGACGTGATCCACGACGTGCACAACGAGGGCTCGGCCGGCGCCGTGACCTTGCACCTGTACCGCCCCGAGCTCGCGGCCATGACGCACTACGCGCATGACGGCGGCGTGCTGAGCCAGACGGTCACGCGCCGGGCGGGCCGGGACTGGTGAGCCCGGTTCCGGCGCCCGAGGGCTCCCAGGGCATCGACGAGCGGCTTGCGCTCGCCCGCCGTCGGACCCGCCGCTACCGGCCCGAGGAGGCGCTGAGCGCGACGCGGGCCGGCGCCGTCCTGGTCGACATCCGCCCCGCCGCACAGCGACGTGAGTTCGGCGAGATCCCCGGCGCCCTCGTGATCGAGCGCAATGTGCTGGAATGGCGGCTCGATCCGCGTTGCGACGCACGGATCCGCGACGTCGCGCGATTCGACCTGGAGGTGATCGTCGTCTGCCAGGAGGGGTACACGTCCAGCCTCGCCGCCGACTCGTTGCGCGAGCTGGGGCTGTCGTCGGCCGGTGATCTCGACGGCGGCTACGCCGCCTGGCGGGATGCCGGCCTGCCCGTCGTCGACGGCCGGCCGCGCGACGCATGATCACTGTTCCGTCCGCCGCACCCGCCGATGTGCCCAATCCGTGGTTCAGCTGGTCCTACCTGCAGGCGAACGCGGACGACCTGCTGCTCGCCGGACGTGAGCATGTGCTCATCACGATCGCGGCAGTCGTGCTAGCGACGGCCGCGGCCGTCCCGCTGGCTCTCCTGGTCCGCCGCTTCCCGCGGCTGCAGGTGCCGGTCCTCGCGTTCTCCGGCCTGCTGTACACGATCCCGTCGCTCGCGCTGATCGCCGGCCTGTGGCCGTGGCTGGGCCTGTCGCCGTGGACGGTGATCACCGCACTGGCGCTCTACGCGCTCCTGATCATCCTGCGGAACATGATCGTCGGCCTCGACGCCGTGCCGGCGGACGTCGTGGACGCGGCGCGAGGCGTGGGCTACACGCGGTCCCAGCTGCTGTGGCGCGTCCAGGTCCCGATGGCGACGCCGGCGATCATGGCGGGCATCCGTATCGCCACGGTCTCCACGATCGGGCTGGTGACGGTCGGCGCCCTGGTCGGGCACGGCGGCTTCGGCTCGATCATCCTGGGCGGCTTCGTCAACAACTTCTACCACGCCCAGATCATGGCGGGCACGATCGCCGTCGTCGTGCTGGCGCTGATGCTCGAGGGAGTGCTGGTGCTGCTCGAGCGTCTGCTGACGCCGTGGATGCGCGGGGTGCGGTCGTCATGAGCGCTCTCCAGGAACTCGTGGCGTGGTTCACCGACCCGGCGCAGTGGACCGGGTCGTCCGGGATCCCGGCGCGGCTCCTGCAGCATGCGCTCATCTGCGCGTGGGCCATGGCGATCGCGATCGCCGTCGCGCTCCCCGCGGGTCTGTGGCTCGGCCACCGGCATCGATGGGGGACGCTCGTGACGAGCGTCGGCAACCTCGGTCGGGCCATTCCGACGTTCGCACTCCTGATCATCCTGGCGTCGTGGGAGCCGGTCGGTGTCAGCGACCTCGCCGCCGTCATCGCCCTCGCCGTCTTCGCGATCCCGCCGATCCTGTCGAACGCCTACGTGGGAGTCCGTGACGTCGACACGGGGGCCACGGATGCGGCGACGGGCATGGGGATGACCGGGCGTCAGGTGCTGTGGCGGGTCGAGCTCCCGCTCTCGGTACCGGTCGTCGCCGCCGGGATCCGGACGTCGACGGTCCAGGTCGTGGCTACCGCGACGCTGGCGGCGCTGGTGGGCGGGGGAGGTCTCGGGCGGTTCGTGGTGGACGGGTTCGGCCGCCAGGATCCGACGCTGATGTTCGCCGGTGTCGTGCTCGTGGCGATCACGTGCGTCGTCGTCGAGCTCGTCGGCTCGGCGGTGCAGCGGGCTCTCACCCCGCGGGCGCTGCGGGGTGGCACGGTCCTCGGCACGTTCTGAGGCGGGAACCGGACGCCTGGCGCGTGATTTACTAGTTTATCGATCAACATACTATGCTCATCTGGCCCGGGAGACGGTAGCGTCTGACGGGTCGGGTGGGTCCCACACCCGCTGTCAGACCCGGGTGAGACAGTCAGCCCGACCGTCCCGAAAGGACCGATGCACATGCGCACTCGACGACGCAGGCTCCCCGGCCTGGCCATCACCGTGGCAATCGGGCTCACGCTGGGGCTGTCCGCCTGCAGCAGCTCCTCCGACGCCTCCTCGACCTCGAGCGCCGCGAGCACCGACGCCTCGGCGCCCGCGGCCTCGGCCCCGGCGAGCAGCGCCGCAAGCGAGCCGACGGCAAGCGAGCCGACGGCGAGCGGGCCGATCACGATCGGCGCGTTCAACTTCGGCGAGAGCAAGATCCTGGCCAACCTGTACGCCGCCGCGTTGACGTCGGTGGGATACGAGCCGACGATCAGCGAGCTCACGAACCGCGAGGTCGTCGAGCCCGCCCTCGAGAAGGGCGAGGTCCAGGTCGTCCCGGAGTACCTGAGCACGCTCGCGGAGTTCTTGAACGCCAAGGCGAACGGCCCGGACGCGACGCCCGTCGCCTCCGGGGACGTGGACGCCACCCTGACGGCGTTGCAGAACCTCGCCGGACCCCTCGGGATCACCATCCTCGCCCCGTCTCCGGCGGCGGACCAGAACGCGTTCGCGGTCACCAAGGAGTTCGCGACCACGAACGGCATCGCCACGCTGTCGGACCTCGCGGCGTACTCGCAGAAGAACCCCGTCACCCTCGGCGGGCCGCCCGAGTGCCCGACCCGGCCGTTCTGCCAGCCGGGCCTGGAGAAGACCTACGGGCTGAAGGTGGGCGACTTCGTGTCCCTGGACGCCGGTGGTCCGCTCACGAAGGCCGCTCTCAGTCAGGGCAAGATCGACGTCGGCCTGGTCTTCTCGTCCGACGGCGGCGTCGCGGCGAACGACCTGGTCGTCCTGACCGATGACAAGGCGCTGCAGAACGCCGACAACATCGTCGCCGCGGTCAACACCTCGGCGCTCACTCCCGCGCTGGAGTCGGCCCTGGACGCCGTCAACTCGGCGTTGACCACCGACGACCTGGTCCAGCTCAACAAGGCGGTCGACGTCGACCGCGGCGATCCGGCCGCGGTGGCCGCGGCCTGGCTCGCCCAGAAGGGCCTGTTCCAGTAGGACCCACGCGGCGGCCGGGCCCGGTGCGGGCACCGGCCGCTGCGGGGTCCGAGGCGAGGAGATCTCATGACCCGTGACGTGGATGTCGTCGTCGTCGGCCTGGGCCCAGGTGGTGAGGATGTCGCGGGCTCGCTGGCCTCGGCCGGCCTGGTCGTCGTCGGTGTCGAGGCCGAGCTCGTGGGCGGTGAGTGCCCCTACTGGGCATGCGTCCCGAGCAAGATGATGATCCGGGCCGCCAACGTGGTCGCCGATGCTCGGCGGGCGCCCCTGCTCGCCGGCGCCGTGTCGCTCGCGCCCGACTTCTCCGTGGTGGCTCGACGCATCCGCGACGAAGCCACCGACGACTGGGACGACCAGGTGGCGGCCGACCGGTTCACCGGCAAGGGCGGCATCCTGGTCCGCGGGCGCGGAGAGCTCGTCTCGCGGGACACGGTCCGCGTCGGGGACGAGGAGTACCGGGCTCGCCGCGGCATCGTGATCGCCACCGGCTCGAGTCCGGTCATCCCGCCGATCGAGGGGCTGGACGACACCCCGTACTGGACCAATCGCGAGGCTGTCTCCGCGACCGAGGCGCCGTCGTCGCTGGTCGTTCTCGGCGGGGGCGCGGTCGGGTGCGAGCTCGCGCAGGTGTTCGCCCGGTTCGGCAGCCAGGTCACGATCATCGAGGCCGGCGATCGGCTGCTTCCGGGCGAGGTCGCCGCGGCAGGGGAGCTGATCGGCTCGGTGTTCGCCGCGGAAGGCATCGCGGTTCGCACCGGCGACGCCGTCACCGCAGTGAGCCACGACGGTACGCAGTTCCGGGTGGTCACGGGCGCGGGGTCGGTGGAGGCCGAACGCCTGCTCGTGGCGACCGGCCGGCGGGCGAACCTTCGCAACCTGGGCCTGGGCACGGCCGGGCTCTCCGAGGACCTCCGCGTCCTGCCGGTCGACGGCCAGCTGGCGGTGGCGCCGGGAATCTGGGCCGTCGGCGACGTGACCGGTGCGGGCGCGTTCACGCACACCGCGATCTACCAGGCCGGTATCGCGACCCAGGCGATCCTCGGCACCCCCACGGCTGACGCGGACTACCGGGCCCTGCCGCGGGTCACGTTCACCGACCCCGAGGTCGGGGCGGTGGGGCTGACGCCGGATGCGGCCCGGGAGCAGGGTCGTCGCGTCCGGGTGGGCACGGTGCAGGTCTCAGCGACGTCCCGCGGGTGGATCCACGGCCCGGGCAACGACGGGTTCATCCAGGTGGTGGAGGACGCCGACGAGGGCGTCCTGGTCGGCGCGACGAGTGTCGGGCCCGAGGGCGGCGAGGTTCTCGGCCTGCTCAGCGTCGCGGTCCAGGCGAGAGTGCCGGTGCGCGAGCTCGGGTCCACGATCTTCGCCTACCCGACCTTCCACCGCGGGGTCGCCGATGCACTGCGCGCACTGGCGGACGACCGGCCGTGATCGGCCGGATCAGCCGACGTCGTTCCGGGTAAGCCACTGCTCGAACGCGTCGGCCGGCTCCGGCTTGGCGAACAAGAACCCTTGGCCCAGGTGACATCCGAGCTCGCGCAGCAGCTCGCCTTGACGGACCGTCTCGACCCCTTCCGCGACCACCGCCAGGCCGAGGCTGTCACCGATGCCCACGACGGCGCGGGTCAGGGCCAGGGATGCCGGGCTCTGGTCGATGCCCTGCAGGAACGATCGGTCGATCTTCAGTTCGGTGATCGGCAGGAACGGCAGCCGAGAGATCGCGGAGAAGCCGGTGCCGAAGTCGTCGATCGAGAGTCCGACGCCGAGCGCTCCGACCTGTCGGGCAGTCTGGACGCATACGTCGTCCATGACCAGGCTCTCCGTGACCTCGATCGTGAGCCGATCGGCCGCCAGACCGTTCTCGGCGAGCTGCGCGGCGACGATGTCGGGGAGTCCCTCGCGGAAGCTCTGCGGTGAGAAGTTGACCGACACCGACGGCACGTCCACGCCGCGGTGGTCCCAGTCGGCAAGCTGCTGGCACGCCGTGCGCAATGCCCACACATCGAGGTCGGCGATCAGCCCGATCTGCTCCGCCAACGCGATGAACCTGTCCGGACCGATCGGCCCACGCTGCGGATCGTCCCACCGTGCGAGGGCCTCGACCCCGTGCAGCCGAAGGCTCGCGAGATCGACCTGCGGCTGGTAGGTCAGGTACATCCCGCCCCGGTCCAGGGCGGACCGGAGCGCGGTGCCGAGCACGAGGCGGTCCTGTGCCGCGCGATCGACGGCGGCGCCCGCGAATCGGTAGGTACCGCCGCCGGTAGCCTTCGCCCGCGCGAGGGCGACGTCGGCCTGGCGCATGAGCTCGGCACTGGTGTCGGCATCGTGCGGGTACAGGCTGATACCGATGCTCGCCGTGACCGTGACCGGGAGGTCGGACAGCTCCAGCGGGCGGCCGACGACGGCGAGCACCCGCTCGGCCCGGGCGGTCGACAGCTTGACGTCGGCGTC